>VBAF01000005.1 GCA_005884705.1 Alphaproteobacteria bacterium | reverse complement strand
GATCGCCATCCGCACCTATCGGCTGATCTTTCATCCCGAAGACATCCACGAGCCGGGGCCGATGGGGGCGGAGAAGGCGTGAGCCCCGACGCCGTCGCCGTCCTGGGCTTCGTCGCGCTGTTCGCGCTGATGCTGCTGCGCGTGCCGGTCGGCATGGCGATGGGGCTGGTCGGGGTCGTCGGCTACGCCTACCTGACCGGCGGTAGCCCGGCGCTGAAGCTGGTCGGCCAGACCTCGATGCGCACGGTCACCAGCTACCAGTTCGGCGTCATCCCGATGTTCCTGTTCGGGCTCGACAAGGTCACCAAGTACCACATGGACGTGCCGCTCTACTCGACGGTGTTCACCCACTCGATGAGCAAGGCCAAGTACGACGCCATGTCGGCGGCGCAGAAGAAGGTAGTCGACGACCACTGCACGACCGAATGGGCGGTCAAGGTCTCCTCGCCGTGGAACAAGTTCGAGGCGGCCGGCCGCGACAAGATGAAGGCGGCGGCGGGCCACGAGGTCTACACGCTCACGCCCGACCAGGTGAAGGCGTGGAAGACGGCGACCGCGCCGCTGCAGAAGCAGTGGGCCGATGCCGTCACGAAGGGCGGCGGCAACCCCGACGCGCTCTACAAGGAGTTTCAGGACTCCCTGGCCAAGAACGGCGCCGGCTTCTAGCGCGCGCCTCGGAGAGGCATCGTGAAGCGCAGCGTCATGGATCGCATCATCGATGCGATCGAGGCGATCGCCGCGCTATTCGTCGGCATCGTCGCCGCGGACATCTTCATCTCGGTGCTGCTGCGGCGCTTCTTCAGCGTGCAGATTCCCGACGCCTATGATTTCGGCAGCATGCTGCTCGGCATCCTGATCTTCTGGGGAATCGCCGCCACCTCCTACCGCGGTACCCACATCACCGTCGATCTCGTGTGGGCCCAAGTCGGGCCGCGCTGGAAGCGGGCGATCGACATCTTCGCCACCTCGGTGCTGCTGTTCGTCGTCACGGTGCAGACCTACACGCTGTTCGACAAGGTCGCCTCGACCTACAGGGACCACGTCCTGACCTTCGATCTCGGCTTGCCGACCTGGCCGTTTTTCGCGGTGGCCTGGATCGGCGACGTCTCGGCCGTGCTGCTGATCGCCATCCGCACCTGGCGGTTGATCTTCCATCCGGAAGACATCCACGACGCGAAGTCCGTGGCGTGAGCGGCGACGCCGTCGCAATCGTGGGCTTCGTCAGCCTGTTCGTGCTGATGCTGCTGCGCGTGCCGGTCGGCATGGCGATGGGCCTGGTCGGCGTCACCGGCTACGCCTACCTGACCGGCGGCGCGCCGGCGCTCAAGCTGGTCGGCCAGACGTCGATGCGGACGGTGACGAGCTACCAGTTCGGCGTCATCCCGATGTTCCTGCTGATGGGCGCCTTCGTCTCGGCCTCGGGCGTGAGCCGCGAGCTGTTCCGCGCCGCCAACACCTTCGTCGGCCATCGCCGCGGCGGGCTTGGCCTCGCCACCATCGTGTCGTGCGGCGGGTTCGCCGCGATCTCCGGCTCCTCGGTGGCGACCGCGGCGACCTTCTCGACCGTCGCCTATCCCGAGATGCGCCGCTACGGCTATCCGCAGAGCTTCTCGACCGGCGTGATCGCGGCCGGCGGCACGCTCGGCGCCATGCTGCCGCCCTCCACCGTGCTCGCGGTCTACGGGCTGATCACCCAGCAGGACATCGGCAAGCTGTTCCAGGCCGGCATCGTGCCGGGCCTGCTGGCGATGGCGATGTACATGATGACCATCGCCCTGATCTGCCGGGTGCGGCCGAACCTGCTGCCGACCGTGCCGAAGGCGTCGTGGGCGGCGCGCAAGGAGGGGCTGCGTGACGTCTGGGCACCGCTGCTGCTGTTCGTGCTGGTGATCGGCGGGCTCTATGGCGGCGTCTTCACGCCGACCGAAGCGGGCGGCGTCGGCGCCTCGGGCGCCTTCGTGCTGGGCGTGCTGCGCCGCCGGCTCGACGGCAAGGCGATCCGCGCCTCGCTGCTGCAGGCCACGCGCACGGCGGCCGCGGTGTTCACGGTGCTGATCGGCGCCCTGCTGTTCGGCTACTTCCTCACCATCACCCAGGTGCCGCAGAAGGTCACCGAGTTCCTGACCGGGCTCGGCATCGGCACCTACGGCGTGCTGGCGCTGATCATGGTCATGTACCTGGTGCTGGGCTGCCTGATGGACGCCATGGCGATGATCATTCTAACCGTGCCGATCATCTTTCCGGTGGTGACCCAGCTCGGCTTCGACCCGATCTGGTTCGGGGTGATCATCGTCATGACCGTCGAGCTCGGCCTGATCCATCCGCCGGTCGGCATGAACGTCTTCGTCATCAAGAGCGTTATCCACGACGTCACGTTTTCGTCGATTTTCAAGGGCGTCCTGCCGTTCATCGCGACCGACATCGTGCGCCTGGTGATCCTGATCGCCTTCCCGGTCATCGCACTCTGGCTGCCCAGCCATCTGTAAGGCTACTGTCCGGCCCCGAAAGGATCCCCTCGCATGAAAAAAGTAGGCTCGTTCATCGGCGACTGGTGGCGGCTCGTCATCCCGTACTTCAAGTCCGAGGACCGGCCGTTCGCGATCCCTCTGCTGATCGGTGCGATCGCCCTCACGTTTACCGGGGTCGGCCTCGAGGTGCTGTTCAACGACTGGAACCGCCGCTTCTACGACAGCCTCCAGAACAAGAACGAAGAAGTGTTCTGGCGCGAGATCACGGTCTTCTCGGTGCTGGCCGCGTTCTTCATCCTGAACTATGTCGCGCGCGCTGTGGTCAGTCCCTACCTGCGGCTGCGCTGGCGGCGCTGGCTGACCAAGAACTTCCTGGCGCACTGGCTCGACGGCCGCGGCTACTACCGCATCGAGCTGACGCGCAGCGTCGACAACGCCGATCAGCGCATCGCCGAGGACCTGCGGCTGCTGGGCGAATACACGATGCAGCTCCTGCTCGGGCTGCTGGGCGCCGTGGCGACGCTGGTCTCGTTCCTGTTCATCCTGTGGCAGCTGTCCGGCCCGCTGTCGCTCTCCTTCATCGGTATCGACGCCACCATTCCCGGCTACATGGCTTGGGTCGCGCTGGTCTACGCCTTCGTCGGCACCTTCCTCGCCAACCTGGTGGGCCGGCGCCTGATCAACCTCAACTTCATGAAGCAGCGCTATGAGGCGAATTTCCGCTTCGGGCTGGTGCGGGTGCGCGAGAACGCCGAGGGCATCGCCCTCTACAACGGCGAGCAGCGCGAGGCCGATGCGCTCAACCTGCGTTTCGCCGACATCTTCGCCAACGGCTGGCGGGTGTTGTTCACCCAGGCTCAGCTTGCCTTCTACCAGGCGGGCTACCAGCAATTTGCGATCATCTTTCCCTATCTCGTGACGGCGCCGCGATTTTTCGCTGGCGCCATTACGCTTGGAGTCATGATGCAAACGGCGTCGGCGTTCGGGCAGGTGCAAAGCGCCCTGTCCTTCTTCGTCGACAACTATACGTCGCTCGCCGAGCTGCGGGCGGTGATGGATCGACTCAAGGGACTGCGTACGGCGACCGACGAGAAGCTCGAGACGACGCTCGACGTCGTGCCGCAGGCCGGCCGCCAGGACGTCGCCGCCGAGGCGCTGACGCTGGCGCTGCCGAACAGGCAGGCGCTGCTGCAGGATGCGCGGGTCGAATTGCCGAAGGGCCGGGCGACGCTGATCTCGGGCGCGAGCGGCTCGGGCAAGAGCACGCTGTTCCGCGCGCTCGCCGGCATCTGGCCGTTCGGGCGCGGCCACGTCAACATTCCGGCGGGCGCGCGGGTGCTGTTCCTGCCGCAGAAGCCCTACATCCCGATCGGCACCTTGCGCGACGCGGTGAAGTATCCCGACGAGCACTCGGCCGCGACCGATGCCGAGATCGTGGCGGCGCTGCAGGCCGCCCAGCTCGGCCATCTCGTGCCGCGCCTCGATGAGGACGCGCACTGGAGCAACATCCTGTCGGGCGGCGAGCAGCAGCGGCTGGCCATCGCGCGGGCGCTGGTGTTCAAGCCGGACTGGCTGTTCATGGACGAGGCGACCGCGTCGCTCGACGAGCCGGCGGAAGCGGCGATCTATCGGGCATTGAAGGAGCGGCTGCCGGACGCCACCATGGTCTCGATCGGCCATCGGCCGACCCTGCGGCAGTGGCACGACCGGCGGCTCGAGCTGCAGCGTGCGCCGGGCGAGGTCGGGCGGCTGGTCGAGGTGCCCGCGTCATGAGGAAGGTAGAGAAGGCGATGAGCAAGCACGTTCCCGATACCGAAGCAGCCAACGCCAGCCTCGGCACGACGCGCGAGCCGTCGCGGCGCGACCACCTGCCGTACGAGGTGCGCCATCTCGACGAGCTCGACTGGGAGACGGTCCGCTGGCCGGGCGAGACCGGCAAGATGCTGTTCCATCCGCGGCCCGAGCGGCCGACCGAGCCCAATGCCGGCATCCTGCGGCTGGAGCCCGGCGCCACTCATCCCGAGCACTATCACGGCTTTGCGCAGGTCTGGTTCATCCTGAAGGGCGAGTTCACGATCGACGGCCGGCTCTGCACGCCGGGAACGATGCTGTATCATCCCGACCCTCATTTCGAGGGCGACTTCCGGACCGCGACCGGCGGTGAGATCCTGATCGTGCAGTATCCCGGGCCGACGACCGGCGAGCGTCCGATCTACTCGGGCCGCTTCGACATGGCGGAGCGCAAGTCGGTTGCCGAGGAACGCGTCGATCTGTGATCGATCGAGGAGGAACGTCATGACGGCCACGACGCACAACGCTCCGGAGTTCAGGCATCCCGACGAGATGGCGTGGGAGATGGGGCGGTTCAGGAATGCCACCAAGTTCCTCGAATGTCGGCTTCCTGCGCTACGAGCCGGGCGCGGGCTTTCCGCTGCACAAGCATGACTTCGCGCAGATCTGGTACGTGATCGACGGCGAGTTCCAGATGGGCGGCAGGAAGTACGGGCCCGGCACCATCGTCTACATGGAAGACCCGCACTTCGAGAGCGAGATGCGAACCGAGACCGGCGGTACCGTGCTGTTCGTGCAGTATCCCGGGCCGACCACCGGCGCGCGGCCGATCTACGACGGCCGCATGAACCTCACCTCAGCGCCGGCGCCCGAGGCGATCGACCTCGAGCACTGAGTCAGCGGAAGCTGGCGTTGATCCGGTCGAGGACGCCCGAGCCTGGGCAGAGGTCGGCGGTGCCGAGCGCGTTCAGCGGCGCGTCGACCGTGTTCAGGTTCTGGTGCAGGTCCTTGGGCGTCGGATCGAGATAAAGCAGGCCGGTCACGACCTCGCCCGCCTGCAGGCCTTCCTGCACGCGCTTCATCGCCGCGACCTTGTCGCTGGCATCGTACTCCTCGCCGAGCTTGCGCAGGCGCAGGATCGAGCCGTCGTGCTGCTGCACCGTGGTCGCGGTGCCGGGCTCGTACTGCGTGGTGATCTCCTCGCGCCCCTCGATGAAGTCGAGCCGGTTCAGCGCCTCGTTGTGCTCGCGCACATACTCGTAGCTCTTGGTCGAGCCGGCGTGGTTGTTGAAGGCAACGCACGGGCTGATGACGTCGAGGAACGCCGCCCCCTTGTGGTCCATCGCCGCCTTGATCAGCGGCACCAGCTGGTTCTTGTCGCCTGAGAAGGAGCGGCCGACGAAGGTGGCGCCCATCAAGATGGCGAGCGAGACGAGGTCGATCGATTCCTCGGAGTTGGCGACGCCCTTCTTGCTGATCGAGCCCTTGTCGGCGGTCGCCGAGAACTGGCCCTTGGTCAGGCCGTAGACGCCGTTGTTCATGACGATGTAGGTCATGTTGACGCCGCGCCGCATGATGTGGGCGAACTGGCCGAGGCCGATCGAGGCCGAATCGCCGTCGCCCGACACGCCCATATAGATCAGGTCCTTGTTGGCGAGGTTGGCGCCGGTCATCACCGACGGCATGCGGCCGTGCACGGTGTTGAAGCCGTGCGACGCGCCGACGAAGTAGGTCGGCGCCTTCGACGAGCAGCCGATGCCGGAGAGCTTGGCGACCTGGTGCGGCAGGATGTCGAGCTCGTAGCAGGCCTGGATGATCGCCGCGCTGATCGAATCGTGGCCGCAGCCGGCGCACAGCGTCGAGACGGCGCCCTCGTAGTCGCGCCGGGTGAAGCCGGCCTTGTTCTTGACCAGCGACGGATGATGCAGCCTGGGCTTGGCGATGTAGGTCATGACGCGGCCTTCTCGAACGGAACGACTTTCAACTGGGCGAGCTTCTGGGCGATGTCTGAGGCGATGAAGCGCGCCGTGATCGGCGTGCCGTCATAGTGCAGCACCGGCACGAGCTTGCGGGCATCGAGCGTGAAGTCGGCCATCAGCATGGTGCGGAGCTGGGCATCGCGGTTCTGCTCGACGATGAACACCTTGTCGTGCTCGTGGATGAAGTCCTCGACCGCCTGGCTGAACGGGAAAGCCCGCACGCGGAGCGCATTGACGTGGTTGCCGTCGGCCTCGAGATGGTCGAGCGCCTCGGCCATCGCCGGGCTGGTCGAGCCGAAGTAGATCACGCCGTACTTGGTCGGCTTGGGCGAGGAGTAGCGCAGCGGCTGCGGCGCGATCCTGGCCGCCGTGTGGAACTTCTTCTGCAGCCGCTCCATGTTGCGGACGTAGACCGGGCCTTCCTCGGAGTAGCGCGCGTACTCGTCCTTGGTCGTGCCGCGCGTGAAGTAGGAGCCCTTGGTCGGGTGCGTGCCGGGATAGGTGCGGAACGGGATGCCGTCGCCGTCGACGTCGAGGTAGCGGCCGAACGTCTTGCCGGCTTCGAGCTCGGCTGCCGTCATCACCTTGCCGCGGTCGAGATTGCGCGTGTCGTCCCACTGGAACGGCGCGCACAGCCGGTGGTTCATGCCGATGTCGAGGTCGGTCATGACGAACACCGGCGTCTGCAGCCGGTCGGCGAGATCGAGCGCCTCGGCGGTGAAGTCGAAGCACTCCTTGGGATCCTCGGGGAACAGCAGCACGTGCTTGGTGTCGCCGTTGGAGGCATAGGCGCACGAGAGCAGGTCGGACTGCTGTGTGCGCGTCGGCATGCCGGTCGAGGGCCCGCCGCGCTGCACGTTCACGATCACCGCCGGCACCTCGGCGAACGAGGCGAGGCCAATGAATTCGGTCATCAGCGAGATGCCGGGCCCCGAGGTCGAGGTGAAGGCGCGGGCGCCGTTCCAGCCGGCGCCGATCACGATGCCGATCGAGGCGAGCTCGTCCTCGGCCTGGACGATGGCGTACTTGGCCTTGCCGGTCTCCTTGTCGTGGCGCAGCCGCTTGCAGTGGGCCTGGAAGGCTTCGGCGAGCGAGGAAGAGGGCGTGATCGGGTACCAGGCGCAGACCGTGGCGCCGCCATAGACGGCGCCCAGCGCGGCAGCGTTGTTGCCCTCGACGAAGATCTTGTCGCCGACGTTGTTGGACGGCCGGACCTTGAGCTTCACCGCGTCGGGATCGATGTGCTGCTGGACCCAGTCGCGACCGAGCTGCAGCGCCTTGACGTTGGAATCGATCAGCTTTTCCTTGCCCTTGAACTGCTCGCCGAACAGCCCCTGGATCTTCTTCTCGTCGATGTCGAGCAGCACCGACAGCGCGCCGACATAGATGATGTTCTTGAACAGCTGGCGCTGGCGGGCGTCGGAGTAAGTGGCGTTGGTGATGGCCGTCAGCGGCACGCCGACGATGTTGATGTCCTCGCGGAACATCGAGGCCGGCATCGGCTTGGTCGAATCGTAGAACAGGTAGCCGCCCGGCTCGATCTCCTTGACGTCCTGCGCCCAGGTCTGCGGGTTCATCGCGACCATCATGTCGACGCCGCCGCGCCGGCCGAGATAGCCCTTTTCGGTGACCCGCACCTCGTACCAGGTCGGCAGGCCCTGGATGTTCGACGGGAAGATGTTGCGCGGGCTGACCGGCACGCCCATGCGCAGGATGGCGCGGGCAAACAGCTCGTTGGCGGAGGCCGATCCCGACCCGTTGACGTTCGCGAACTTGACGACGAAATCGTTAACGGCAGCTATTGCTTGCGGCATGCGTGCTCCGCCTGGGTCATTTCCACGTAGTACTTGCGCATGTCCCACGCCCCGGTCGGGCAGCGCTCGGCGCACAGGCCGCAATGCAGGCAGACATCCTCGTCCTTCACCATGACGCGGCCGGTCTTGAGGTCGTTGCCGATATAGAGGTCCTGCGTCGGGTTCATCGCCGGCGCCATCAGCCGCGTGCGCAGCTCCTTCTCCTCGCCGTTGTCGGTGAAGGTGATGCAGTCCATCGGGCAGATGTCGACGCAGGCGTCGCACTCGATGCACAGCTTGCCCTCGAACACCGTCTGGATGTCGCAGTTCAGGCAGCGCCGCGCTTCCTCGAAGGCGAGCTTGGGATCGAAGCCGAGCTCGACCTCGGCCATGATGTCCTTCAGCGCCTCGGCCTTCGGACGGTGCGGCACCTTGAAGCGATGGTCGATGGTCGGAGCATTGTCGTAGCTCCACTCGTGGATACCCATCTTCTGGCTGACGATGTTCATGCCCGGCGCCGGGCGATCCTCGACATTCTCGCCGATCAGCATCTTGTGGATCGAGATCGCGGCGTCATGGCCGTGCGCGGCGGCCCAGATGATGTTCTTGGGGCCAAACGCGGCGTCGCCGCCGAAGAAGACCTTGGGCTGGGTGCTCTGCAGCGTGCTCTCGTTGAGCTTGGGCAGGCCCCATTTGTCGAACTCGATGCCGGCATCGGCCTCGATCCAGGGGAAGGCGTTCTCCT
>VBAF01000004.1:6239-10328 GCA_005884705.1 Alphaproteobacteria bacterium | reverse complement strand
ACGAAGCGGATGTCGTGCAGGCCGGTGTCGATGCCGATCGCCTCGAGCGAGCCGAGATAGCGATCGACGATGTCGGTCGGCGACGGCTTCAGGATCGCCTGGAACTGGTAGTAGTGCTGCAGCCGCATGGGATTCTCGCCGTAGCGGCCGTCCGAGGGACGCCGCGAAGGCTGCACATAAGCGGCGTACCAGGGCTTGGGACCAAGCGCGCGCAGGGTGGTCGCGGTGTGGAAGGTGCCCGCGCCCATCTCCATGTCGTAGGGCTGCAGGATCAGGCAGCCTTGGCCGGCCCAATATTCCTGCAAGGTCAGGATCAGGTCTTGGAAACATTGCGGCTTGGAAGGCTTCGACACCGGACTTCCCCAAGGGCTCAGAAGGCCTTGTATTTCCGCCACTTAAGGCCGTTTTTGCGGTGCGGCAAAATAGGGACCGACCCAAGCTGGGTCAAGCGCCGCGGGCGTCAGGGCTGAGGGCAGTCCGGCCGGCCGCATTTTGCCGCGCTGGC
This sequence comes from Alphaproteobacteria bacterium, assembly GCA_005884705.1. Taxonomy (GTDB): domain Bacteria; phylum Pseudomonadota; class Alphaproteobacteria; order Reyranellales; family Reyranellaceae; genus Reyranella. Next base: position 9,823 of record VBAF01000004.1, on the reverse strand, counting down.
CGAGACATAGGCCCCACAGACCGTGCACAAACGGGTGTCCTCGACCACCACGCGGCGCGGCTGCGACTGCGGGGGCGCCTCGCGCCGGAGCGGCGGCGCCTTCGGCAGCCCGCCGAACAGGCCGAGCCAGCGGCGAGCGACGCTCCAGGCGCCGTACACCGCTATCGCGAAGATCACGATCTTGAGCAGAAACCCCATGCGGCCTTTTGCGGTGCGAGCGCGTGAGGGTCAAGCGCGCTATATGTCTGCGCCATGAATGGAAGCGAGACCCGGCCACTGGATCTGTTCGTGGTCGGCGGGGGGATCAACGGCGCGGGCATCGCGTGCGACGCGGCCGGCCGGGCACTCAAAGTCGGGCTGTGCGAGATGAACGACTTTGCCTCGGCGACGTCGTCCAAGGCGACCAAGCTGATCCATGGCGGCCTGCGCTATCTCGAGCACTACGAGTTCCGGCTGGTGCGCGAGGCGCTGAGCGAGCGCGAGGTACTGCTCGCCAAGGCGCCGCACATTTCCTGGCCGCTGCGCTTCGTGCTGCCCCACGAGACGCACCTGCGGCCGCGCTGGCTGCTGCGGCTCGGCCTGTTCCTCTACGACTGGGAGGCCGCGACGTCCTGCCCGGGACCGAGGCCGTCGATCTCACCCACAATCTCCTCGGCGAACCGCTCAAGCGCGAGTACGCCCGCGGCTTCATCTATTCGGACGGCTGGGTCGACGATGCGCGGCTCGTGGTGCTCAACGCGGTCGATGCCGCCGAGCGCGGTGCCGTGATCCGCACCCGCACGCGGCTGATCCGCGCCGACCGCGCCGCGGACATCTGGCAGCTGGCGCTCAACGCCCGCGGCCATCGCGAGGTCGTCACCGCGCGCGCCCTGGTGAACGCCGCGGGTCCCTGGGTGCCCGAGACCGCGGATCATCTGCTGCGGGAAAAATCCTCCGCCCAAAAATCTTCGAGGCACGTGCGCCTGATCAAGGGCAGCCACATCATCGTGCCGCGCCTGCATGACGGCGACCACGCCTTCATCCTGCAGAACAAGGACAACCGCATCGTCTTCGTCATCCCCTACGAGCGCGCGTTCTCCCTGATCGGCACCACCGACATCGCGGTCGACGAAGGCGAGGCGCCGGTCTGCACGCCGGAGGAGACCGCCTATCTCTGCGAGCTCGCCAGCCACTACATGGCCATGCCGGTGCGGCCGCAGGACGTGGTCTGGACCTATTCGGGCGTGCGGCCGCTGTTCGATGACGGCGACGACGATCCGTCTGCCGTTACCCGCGACTATCATCTCGAGGTCGACGCGCCGCAGGGCGCCGCGCCGCTGCTCTCGGTATTCGGCGGCAAGATCACGACCTACCGCCGGCTCGCCGAGCATGCGCTCGAGGACCTGCGCAAGTTCTACCCGCGCATGGGCGGGAGCTGGACCGCGGGCAAGCCGCTGATCGACGGCGAGTTCGCCGATGCGCCGACCTTCGAGGAGGCGTTCGACCGCTTCGTCGCGAGTGCGGCCAGCCTGAAGCCGCAACTGGCTCACGATCTGGTGAGGACGCTGGCGCGCCGGCACGGCACCGGGCTGGACGACCTTCTCGACGGGGTGAGGACGGTGGCCGACCTGGGGCGCTACTTCGGCGGCCATCTCTACGAGGCCGAGGTCCGCTACCTGATGCGCGACGAATGGGCGTCCGAGCCGGACGACGTGCTGTGGCGGCGCACCAAGGAGGGCCTGCACATGACGCCGGCCGAGCGCCAGGCCTTTGCGCAGTGGATGCAGGGGCTGCGACCGAACGGCTGAGGCGAAAGGCTGAAGAAAACCGGCGAACCACGGGCACGTTTCACGCACCGGGCCCGTACTTGAGGACAGAGAGTGAATTCTGGCCCCTCAAGGAGCTCATCGATGAGTGTTCGTGCTGTTTTCATGGCCTTTCCGGCCGCCCTCGCGGCGGTCGCAGGGCTCGCCTGCCTGACCTCGGCCGCCGCTTCCAACGGTGGGTTCGACGGACTGCCGCAGATCGCGCAGGCAACCCCGCCGGCCGCCTCGCCCCCGGCGGCCGGCGGCGGTCCGGCCAATACGGGACCGGAACGGGTCGGTCCGGCCTTCTCGCCCAAGGCGTTCTGCGAGGAGCGGGTCGCACGGCGGATCGGCGCCCGGGCCTATCTCAAGTCCAAGCTCGACCTCAAGGCCGACCAGATGTCGGCGTGGGACGCCTTCCAGAAGGTGGCCGACGAGGCGAGCACCAAGGAGAAGGCCAGGTGTGCCGCCCTGCCGACCGAGATCAAGGAGCCGCCGAGCTTCGCCGATCGCATGAACCGGCGTGAGCAGATGATGAAGTCCCGGCTCGAGAGCGCCGAGGCGGTGAAGCCGACACTGCTCGCGCTCTACGACAAGCTCTCGCCGGATCAGAAGGCGGTGCTCGACCGGCCGATGATGGGCCATCGCGGCATGGGCCGGCATCGCCGGCGCGGCTGATCCGGCAAGGCAGCCGAGACAATTTGGCAGAGGAGATGCGGACCGGGTTGTACTACCGGTCCGCATCTCTACGTTGACTTAACGGAAACAGCAAAAGGCGGTGATCCGAAATCAGACCGGTCTATATGGGGGACAAGCATCAGAAACGAGAGAGTCAGCGTACAATGAGAAACGATATTGTCGTTGCCACCCATCACAAGACGGGAACCGTCTGGATGGATGGCGTGTTCAAGGCGATCGCTGGCGACGTCGGCGCCCGTTACGTGAACTTCCGCGCCGAGCGTGGACGGTTGAAGGAGCGTCTCCACAGCCCTTTCGTGCTCTTCTGCTACGATTCAGATTTCGGTGATCACGCGCCCCTGCTTGATCGCGAGAATGTGAGAATCGTCCACCTGATTCGCGATCCGCGCGATGTCGTCATCTCGGGCATGCACTATCACAAGGCCTCGCGCGAAAGCTGGCTGCACGAGCCGATCCCGGGCTACGACAACCTCACCTATCAGCGGGCATTGCAGAGGATGCCCACCAAATTCGCGCAATACATTTTCGAGATGGAGAATTCGAGCGCCGGCACGCTGCGTGACATGGCGAACTGGCGCTACGGCCGCGCCAACTGCTTCGAGGCGCGCTACGAGGATCTGCGGCGGGACTGCGATCTCGCCTATTGGCACCGCATTATGAGCTTCCTGGGCCTCGATGCGGCGGAACGGGCACTTGGCGGTCAGCGATTCTGGCAGAATAGCCTGTTCGGCGGCCTGCCGCGGCTCGGCAACCGGCACGTCCGCTCCGGCGCCGTCGCACAATGGCGGCGCGAGTTCACACCGGAGCTTGCCCAGGCCTTCCTCAAGCGCTTTCCCGGCCTGTTGCAGTCGCTGGGATACGAAACCAACGACGGCTGGGCGCGCGACCTGCAGCGCCGCGAGGAGCCCAGCCTGCTGTCCGGCCTGCGACAGCTCGCACTCGATCATTGGGAGCTGATCGCAGAGCGAGCGCGACTCCCCTCAAAGTTCTGACGCACTGAATCGAGTGCGCAGCGCCCCGGCCGATATCCCCTTGTTGGCCGGCGCGATCCGGCGATAAGGTCGCCCACCCTCAAAAACTGTCGGCGGGAATCGCCGTGGA
>VBAF01000004.1:0-6204 GCA_005884705.1 Alphaproteobacteria bacterium | reverse complement strand
CGCGAGGCCGCGGCCGAATTCCGTGCGCCGGTGATGCTCTATTCCGGCGGCAAGGATTCGAGCGTCCTGCTGCATCTCGCCCGCAAGGCCTTCTATCCGGCGCGCCCGCCCTTCCCCTTTCTGCACATCGCCACCGGCTGGGACTTCCGCGAGCTGCTCGAGCATCGCGACCGGATCGCCTCAGCGCACCGTCTCGACCTCCTGGTGCATGCGAACGACGACGCCACGCGCGCCGGTATCAATCCCTTCACCACCGAGACCGGCGAGTACTCCCGCCTGATGCTGACCGAGACGCTGCGCCAGGCGCTCGACCGCTACGGCTTCGACGTGGCGATCGGCGGCGGCCGGCGCGACGAGGAGAAGTCGCGCGCCAAGGAGCGCATCTTCTCGCGCCGTGCGCCGGGTCATGTCTGGAACCCACGCGACCAGCAGCCCGAGTTGTGGCGCACCTTCAACCTGCGGCTGGCGCCGGGCGAGACCATGCGCGCCTTCCCGCTGTCGAATTGGACCGAGGCCGACATCTGGGCCTACATCCAGGCCGAGACGATCCCGATCGTGCCGCTCTACTTCGCATCCGAGCGGCGGGTGCTGCAGCGCGGCGCGAGCTGGATCGCGGTCGACGACCATCGGCTGCGGCTCGGCGCCGACGACAGGGTCGAGACGCGGCGCGTCCGTTTCCGCACGCTCGGTTGCTGGCCGCTCACCGGGGCGCACGACTCCTCCGCCGCGGATGTCGCCGCGATCATCGCCGAGATCGGCACCGCGAGGCTCAGCGAGCGGCAGGGCCGCCTGGTCGACGGCGCGCGCCATGCCTCGATGGAGCGCAAGAAGCGCGAAGGCTACTTCTGACGATGGATAGCCTGCTGGATCAAAGGAGCGCCCTGCGTTTCCTCGCCTGCGGCTCGGTCGACGACGGCAAGTCGACCCTGATCGGCCGGCTGATCGCCGATTCGACGGGACTGCTCGACGACCAGCGCGCCAACCTGGAGGAGGATTCGCGCCGCTTCGGCACGGTGGCGGGCGGCGTCGACTTCGCCTTGCTGCTCGACGGGTTGGAAGCCGAGCGCGAGCAGGGCATCACCATCGACGTGGCGCATCGCTTCTTCTCGACGCCGCGCCGCGCCTTTGCCGTCGCTGACGCGCCGGGCCATCAGCAGTTCACCCGCAACATGGCGACCGGCGCCTCCAATGCCGATCTCGCCGTCCTGCTGGTCGACATCCGCAACGGCCTGGTCGAGCAAGCCAGGCGCCACGCCGCGATCGCGGCTCTGCTCGGCATCCGGCACGTCGTCGTCGCGGTCAACAAGATCGACCTCGTCGATTTCTCCGAGCGCCGCTTCCGCTGTATCGAACGGGCCTTCGACGCCTTCGCCCGCCCGCTCGCGTTCCGGTCCGTGACGGTGATCCCGGTATCGGCGCGCAACGGCGACAATGTCGTGCAGCGGAGCGTCCGCACGCCCTGGTACGACGGCCCCTCGCTGCTCCACTGCCTGGAGACGATCGACGTGCGCGCCACGGTCGACAACGCGCCGCTGCGCTTTCCCGTCCAGTGGGTCAACCGGCCCGATGCCTCGTTCCGCGGCTTTGCCGGCACCGTCATGTCGGGCAGCGTCAGTGTCGGGGCGCCGGTCGCCGTCGCAGGCTCGGGCCGCATCACGCGGGTCGAGCGCATCGTCAGCTTCGACGGCGATCTCGCCGACGCCGCGGCCGGCCGCGCCGTCACGCTGACCTTGACCGACGAGATCGACATCGTCCGCGGCGACCTGCTGATCGATCCGCGGCTGCGCCCGACGGTGACGCGCCAGTTCGCCGCCGACCTGGTGTGGCTCGGCGACACCCCGGCGCAGCCGCGCCAGTCGTTCCTGCTCAAGATCGGCACGACCACGGTGCCGGCCACGCTGACCCGCATCGTCGACCGGCTCGAGCTCGAGGCGCTCAGCCGCACGGCGGGCGACGCGCTCGACCTCAACGCCATCGGCCGCGTCTGGATCGAGACGGCGGTGCCGGTGGCCTTTGATCCCTACGCCGAGAACCGCGCGACCGGCGGCTTCATCCTGATCGATCGCGCGACCCTGCGCACGGCGGCGGCCGGGCTGGCGGTCGAGAACCTCGCGGCCGCGACCAACGTCCATCCGCAGACCGGCCAAGTGACGCCGGCCCGCCGCGCGGCGATGAAGGGCCAGCGGCCGCTGGTGCTGTGGCTGACCGGCCTGCCCGGCGCCGGCAAGTCGACCATCGCCGACCTGGTCGAGCGCAAGCTGGTCGAGCACGGCCGCCAGACCATGCTGCTCGACGGCGACAATCTCCGGCAGGGCATCAACTCGGACCTCGGGTTCGACAACGCCTCGCGGGCCGAGAACGTGCGCCGGGTCGGCGAGATCGCCAGGCTGATGACCGAGGCCGGGCTGATCGCGATCGTGGCGCTGGTCTCGCCGTTTCGTGCCGACCGGTTGCGCGCCGCCTCGCTGCTGCCGGACGGCAGCTTCGTCGAGATCTTCGTCGACACGCCGATGGAGGTCTGCCGGCAGCGCGACACCAAAGGCTTGCACGCGCTGGCCGACAAGGGCCGCCTGTCCAACCTGACCGGCCGCGGCCAGCCCTACGAGCCGCCCGAACAGCCGGCGCTGGTCCTGCGCACGACCGAGCTCAGCGCCGAGCAGGCCGCCGACCGCGTCGTTGCGTTGGTGCAGGGTCGAGTCTGATCATTGGAGCGCGCCACTCCAGTGGCGCTCATGAACCCGAGCGCCACTGGAGTGGCGCGCTCCCCTGAATCCTACCAGTCGCTCGCGCGGACCATCTTCATCAGATCGTCGGCCATGGTGAGCGCCGTCAGCACACCGGTCTTCGGATTGTCCGGCATCGACCGCCCCAGCCGCTCGAGCCGCAGCTCGCCCGAATCGCTCACCACCTCGAGCCGGCTCGCATTGGTGCCGGGCGGCAGGGTCGGATCGGCGACCAGTTCGATGTCGGTGCGGTCGAGGCCGGCGCCGCACAGCGCGACCGTCACCGCGAGATTGGCGTTCTTCGGGTAGAGGCGACCCGCATCGGCCGGCGTGCCCTTGAAGATCACCGTCGGCTCCTTGATCGACGGCAGGTCGAAGTCGGTCTCGGCCGGCGTGCCGCTCCAGGCATGCGGCGGCTTGATCGAGGTGTACTTGACCCGCTCGAGCTTGCCGAGCCGCATCGCCAGCAGGCCGTCGAGGCCTGCGATCGCGCCCGACGGCAGGCGCAGCCGCGCGCCGCTCTTGGCCGCGGCGGCAAGATGCTTCTTCCACAGCTTGGGATCGCCGTAGGCGCCGGTGGCGATCACCATCAGGTCGATGCCCTTCTTGAGGATGGTCTCGCCCCAGTCCTTGACCGCCTGCTGGCTTGCCGCCTCGACCACGACGTCGGGCTTGAGCTTGAGCAGGGCCTTCAGCTCCTCGACCACCGCGACCTTCCGGCCGACCGCCTTCTGGGTGGCCTTGGCGCGGCCTGGGCGGACCAGCACGCCGACGATGTCGATCGGCGGCTTCTTTTCCTTGAACAGGTCGAACAGCATCTGGCTGATCGCGCCGTAGCCGATCAGCGCTATCTTGAGCCGCTTGCCGTTCTTGGCCTTCTTCTTCGCCATGCCATGCCCCGCGCAACTTTCGCGGCGGACTATAGCGCTGGCGCGGCCCTTGCGACCATGGGGGGCCGCCGCTATAACCCGCCCGCCTGACGGAGTGTAGCTCAGCCTGGTAGAGCACTAGCTTCGGGAGCTAGGGGCCGGAGGTTCGAATCCTCTCACTCCGACCAATTCGAACGGCGACGGCGGACCTTGCGGTCCGCCGTTTTTCTTTTCACCATCATGCTTTCAGACGTTGCCGAAAGCGTCGTCCTAAGCCGGAACCGTCGGCCCCGACGTCAGCCGCCGCATGTGGCGACGCAGGCCCTGATAGTCGTTGATCGCATTGTGCATGGTGCGCCGGTTGTCCCACACCGTCAGCGTGCCGGGCTTCCAGCTGACGCGGCAGGTGAACTCCGGCCGCGTCGCGTGCGCCACCAGCCACTCAATCAGCGGGTGGCTTTCATCACCGGTCATGCCCTCGAAATGCGTGGTGTGGACCTTGCTGCAGTAGATCGCCTTCTGGCCGGTCTCCTCGATGGTGCGCACCACCGGATGCACCGCCTCGTAGGTGTCGGCGGTCTCGCCGGCGGTCACCTTCATGGCGCCGATCTGGGCGTGATGCAGGCTGCGGCCGCCCGAGTTCTTCAGGCCGGCGCTGAACACGCCGTTCAAGCCGCCGAGCAACTGCTTCATGCGTTCCGACAGCGACTCGTAGGCCGCCACCATGTCGCAATAGAGCGTGTCGCCGCCCTTCGGCGGTGTCTCGAGTGCGTAGAGCAGCGTCGCCATCGGCGGCGTCTTCAGGTAGGTCGTGTCGGAGTGCCAGCCGCCGCCGAAGTTGCGCTTCTCGCTCGGCTCCTTGATCACGTCGAACAGGAACGGGAAGCCGTCGAGCCCCTTCACGAAGGGATAGTGGTTGGGCTCGCCGAACCGCGCGCCGACATCCATCATGTCTTGGGCTCCGAGATCCTGGTCGCGGATCGCGATCACCTTGTGGTCGAGGAAGGCCTGGTGGACCTGCGCCCAGGCATGGTTGTCCATGGTGCGCAGATCGACGCCGCGCAACTCGGCGCCGAGCGAGCCGGCGATCGGGGTGACTGTGATCGTGCTCATGCAAAACTCCTCAAATGCCGAGGCGGTAGACTCTCGACGCGGTGCCGTGGAACAGATCGGCTTTCTCTGGGCCACTCGCACCCTGCGCCAGCCGCTTGCAGGCGTTCCAGAACACGCCGTAGCCGTAGGATCCCTTGTCGACCGGGAAATTGCTTTCGAACATCGCGCGTCGCGGACCGAAGGCTCCGATGCAGGTCTCGACGTAGGGCCGCCACAGCGTCGCGAGCTGTTCGGAACTCGGCGGCAGCTTGCCCTCATGCACATCGAAGCCGAACATGCGCATGCCGAGGCCGCCCAGCTTCACGTGCACGTTGGGGCACGCCGCCAGCGCGCGGACGCTGGCGCTCCAGTCGGCAAAAACCGCATCGCGCTTGCCCTTGTAGCGCCCCAGCCCGATCGCGCCGCCGACATGGTTGAGCACGATCGGCGTCGCCGGGAAGGCGCGCGCCAGATCGAGCACGTCGCCGAGCTGCGGATGGTAGACCCAGGCGTCGAAACTGAGACCGAGGGGTGCCAACTGCGCGAAGCCTTCGCGCACCCGCTTGTCGAGCTGCAGCTTGGTCGGGGTCCATGGACGCGATGTGGCGGATGCCGCGGAACCGGCCGCCGCCCGCCACGATCATCGCCTCCAGCACCTTCTTCACCGGCGCGCCGAGGGCGAGGTCGGCATGGCCGACGATGCCGGCGCAGACTCGCGTCTTGCCGTAGCCGCCGCTGGCCGCCATCGCCGCGACGCCGTTGGCGAACTCGATCTCGCCCACCGGGCGCATCTCGACCGGGCCGTCGGCGCGATACATCGACAGCCATTCGAGATAGACCGTCGCCACGATGTTGTGGCCGCCGTTGTGGATGTCGGCCAGCAGATCCGGCAGCAGGTAGCGCCCGCTCTCGGGCCGATCGATCAGGTGATGGTGCGGGTCGACGATCGGCAGATCGGGCTCGAGCGCCGCCTCGCGCCGGCTGTCGAGCCAGTCCTGACGCCGCAGGATGCGCGCGGTCCATATGACTAAAGCCCCTGAGCGCCGGCCACGGCGATCGTCTGGCCGGTCACCCACGACGCGTAAGGCGAGGCCAGGAACAGCGCCACATTCGCGACCTCCTCGGGCAGGCCCATGCGGCCGAACGGGATGGACTTCAGGATGCCGTCGTAGAACTGCGGGTTGTCGTTCTTGCGGCGGTCCCACACGCCGCCCGGGAACTCGATCGAGCCCGGCGCGATGCAGTTCACCCGCACCAGGTCCTTGGCGTACATCGCCGCCTGGGTGGTGGTGTAGTGGATCACCGCCGCCTTGATCGCACCATAGGGCGGCTGGCGTGCCGCTGGATGGTGCGCCGAAATCGACGAGATGTTGACCACGCTGCCCTTCGACTTCTGCAGCGCCGGCAATGCTTCTTGCGTGGCATGCACGATCGCCAGCATGTCGATCGCCAGGCTCGAGGTCCACCCCTTGTCGTCGTCGGTGTTGCCGAAGGCCGAGGCGTTGTTGACCAGGAAATCC
>VBAF01000003.1:7307-12383 GCA_005884705.1 Alphaproteobacteria bacterium | reverse complement strand
GAGCCGTCGATGTCGATCTTGAGATAGTCGAAATCCGTCCAGCCGCGCGCCGCCAGCAGCTCCGACACCAGCACCGGCTTTTCCTTGTCGGCGAGCTCGGTCATCTCCCAGGCATTGTGGCGCAGCTTCTCCTCGATCTCCGCCGCGGCCAGCCGCGCCGCGCGGATCTCGCGGGTGCGCATGAAGGAGAGCCGCTCGCGTACCGCCAGGATCAGCGGCGAGGCCTGGCGCTCGGGATCGATCGTGCGGTCCACCATGCCGGCGACGAAGGCCGGCACATACTCGATTCCGGGCTGTGCCTCGGTCTTGGACAGGCGCGCGCACTCGCCGCGGCTGGCATCGATGCCGATCGCCTGCAGATTGGCGCCGAACGCCCGCCAGCGCGGATCGAGCCCGCCCGAACAGCCGATGTCGAGCACCCGGAACGGGCTGGCGCCCAGCGCGCCCGCCACCAGCCTCGTGAAGGCGCCGTCCATTATGCTCCTAGACCGTCGCGACGGGTGTCGCGGGCGAGCCGACGGCGCCGGGCAGGCGCAGCGGCGGCGCGGTCAGCAGGAAGCGCGAGCGCTTGCGCTCGCGCAGCCACAGCGCGAGGTCCTTCAACCACCAGATCTCGCCGAGGTTGAGCCCGAGCTTGAACAGGCAATGATTGTGCAGCGGCAGCGACGGATGCCCGGCATCGTCCGGACCGGGCCGCGCCGGCACCGCCTCGACGCCGTAATTGTCGGCGATCAGCGCGGCGATCTGGCTGTCGGTGATCCATTGCAGCAGCTTCCGGTCGCGCCCGTCGAGCACGCAGCACATGGCGTGCGCGCGCGCCGGGTCGACCTTCTTGTCCATCTTCACGATCTCGTCGGTGAAGCCGGTGTAGAGCACCAGCATGTCGCCCGGCTCGACCACGACCTTATCGGCCTCCAGCACGCGCTGGAAATCGTCGAAGCTCACATATTTGTGGCCGCGGCCGTAATGCTTCTCGAGATCGACCAGCACGGCGCGGCCCTGGATCGCCTTGGCCGCCATGTTCTCGACGCCGAGCTTGTGGGCGTAGGAGAGATGGCCGCAACCGTCACGGCCCGCGTCGGTCTGCGGACCGACGACGTCCGATCCCGCCTTGAAGCCGTTGTAATAGAGCGGCTCGGGCATGCCGTCGCCGTCGGCATCGAACAGGCCGCCGACATGGGCGAGCGTGTCCCATTGCGTCGAATATTGCAGGGTCAGGATCACGCGGTCGTCGCACGCCACGTCCTGGAACAAGGGATTGAGCGTGTTGGTGAGGAAGTTGAACCGCCAGCCGTTCTCGTCGCCGGTCGGCGACAGCACCGGCGGCAGCCGACGCGCGTTCAGCACGTTGCCGCCGGGCAGGTCGAGCGGCAGGCTGAGGCAGAACGACAGCCCTTCCTTCACCTCGGCGATGCCCTCCAGCACCTTTTTCGGCGTGATGAGATTGAGCCGGCCGAGCTGATCGTCGTCGCCCCAATCGCCCCAGGTCGAGCCCTCGGGACGATGCTTCCAGCGCTTCATGACGTTTGCCCCCTTTGCTCAGCGCGCGGCGAGACTAGCCCAAGCCCACGGTTGGCGTCGCCGCTCAAATTGACCCTTGCCAGCTGGTTTGCGAGAAGACTGCGACGATGCCCGAGAACCTCTCCGCGCTGGACCTCGTTTTGACGGGCGATCCGGCACTGTTCGCGATCGTCCGCCTCGCGCTGATCGTCAGCCTGTCCGCGGTGCTGCTGGCGGCCCTCGTCGGCGTGCCGCTCGGCGCCGCGATCGCGCTGTCGAGTTTCCGCGGCCGCGACGCGGTGATCGTGTTCCTCAACGCCATGATGGGCCTGCCGCCGGTCGTGATCGGCCTCATGGTGTATCTCGCACTGTCGCGCTCGGGGCCGCTTGGATCGTGGGGGCTGCTGTTCACGCCGCAGGCGATGGTGATCGCCCAGACCATCCTGGTGACGCCGATCATCGCGGCGCTCGCACGCCAGACGATCGAGGATCTGTGGCTCGAATATCGCGACGAGCTTACCGCCATGGAGGTGGGCCCGTTGCGGCGTCTCGCCACGCTGGTCTGGGACGCCCGCTTCAGCCTCATCACCGCGCTGCTGGCAGGCTTCGGCCGTGCTGCGGCGGAGGTCGGCGCGGTGATCATCGTCGGCGGCAACATCGAGGGCTTCACCCGCACCATGACCACCGCGATCGCACTCGAGACCTCCAAGGGCAACCTGCCGCTGGCGATCGGGCTTGGCCTGGTGCTGATCGCGATCGTGCTGGCGGTCAATGCGCTCGCCTGGGCGCTGCGGCGCGCCGCCGAACGGCTCGCCGGATGATCCGCTTCGAGGAGCTGACGGCCACCGCCGGCGCGGTGACCCTGCTCGATCGCCTGTCGCTCACCATCGCGGCCGGACCGCCGACCGTGGTGATCGGCCCCAACGGGGCCGGCAAGACGACCCTGCTGCGCATCGCCATGGGCCTGTTGCAGCCGACCTCGGGCCGGATCGTGCGCGCCGGCGACCCGCGGCGTGCCATCGTCTTCCAGCGCCCGACCATGCTGCGACGGACCACTGCCGCGAACGTGCGCTACGCCTCGTTCGGCGCCGATCGGACACGCGAGCTGCTGGCGCTGGTCGGGCTCGAGCACGCCGCCGACCGCGCCGCGCGACGGCTCTCCTCGGGCGAGCAGCAGCGGCTGGCGCTCGCGCGGGCCCTTGCCCGCGAGCCCGCCATCCTGTTCCTCGACGAGCCGACGGCGAGCCTCGACCCCGCCTCCACCAAGGCGATGGAGGACGTGATCCGCACGGTCAGCCAGCGCGGCATCAAGGTCGTCATGTCGACCCACGATCTCGGCGAGGCGCGGCGCCTGGCGGGCGAGGTGGTTCTGTTGCATCGCGGGCGGCTCGTCGAAGCCGCGGCCGCCGCTTGCTTCTTCGATGCGCCCGGTACCGCAGAGGCGCGCAAGTTCATCGCAGGGGAGTTGCTCGTATGATCGGACGCCTGGTGCTCGTCGTCGCGGTGCTCACGATCGGCGGGCCCGCCCTCGCGCAGGACAAGTCGATCGTCGTCGCCTCGACCACCTCGACCCAGGATTCCGGCCTGTTCGGCCATCTGCTGCCGCGCTTCAAGGCGCGCACCGGCATCGACGCCAAGGTGGTGGCGCTCGGCACCGGCCAGGCGCTCGACACCGGACGCCGCGGCGATGCCGATGTGGTGTTCGTGCACGCCCGATCGGAGGAGGAGAAGTTTGTCGCCGGGGGCTTCGGAGTGAAGCGCTATCCGGTGATGTACAACGACCTGGTGCTGATCGGCCCGCGCTCGGACCCGGGCCGGGTCGGCAAGTCGAAGGACATCGTCGAGGCGCTGCGTGTCCTCAAGGCGAGGACGCTGCCGTTCATCTCGCGCGGCGACCGTTCGGGCACGCATCTCGCCGAGCTGAAGCTTTGGAAGGAGGCCGGCATCGAGCCGGCAGCCGGCAAGGGCGGATGGTACAAGTCGATCGGGCAGGGCATGGGCGCCGCCCTCAACACCGCGTCGGCCGCCGAAGCCTACGTGCTGGCCGACCGCGGCACCTGGCTGTCGTTCAGGAACAAGGGCGATCTCGCGATCCTGGTGCAGGGCGACAAGCGTCTGTTCAACCAGTACGGCGTGATCCTGGTGAACCCGGTGAAGCATCCGCACGTCAAAAAGGCACAGGGCCAGCAGTTCATCGACTGGCTGATCTCGCCGGAAGGGCAGGGCGCTATCGCGGGCTACAAGATCGACGGCCAGCCGCTTTTCTTCCCGAACGCCGACGATCCGAACGCCTGACGTAAGGGTATCAGCCCTTCTTGTCCTCGCGGTCGTGCTTCTTCATCGGCGCGGCCTCGATGAAGGAAACCGGATCGCTGCCGGGGAAGCTGTCGCTCAGCGCCTTGTCGAGCTTCGCGTCGACCTCGGACTCGGCCTTCTTCTTGGCCGGAGCCGGCCGCTTGGCCTTGAGCTTCTCGGCCGCGATCTCCTGCTCGAGCAGCTTGCGGTCGGCCTTGTCGCGCTTTCCTGGTTCCTCGGTCCGCGCCACGTCCTTGGTGTTCTGCAACTTGTCGTTCAGGTCGCGCAACTTGGCCTGGGCGTGCTTGTTTGCGGGCATGGCTGTTCTCCGGGCGAATGTCCTGGCGACGGGCGAATGTCCTAGCGCAACGGCCGATAGGGGAGGGTGGTTGCATGGGATTCGACGACACCTTGCCGTTGCCAAGGCGTTGATTGAGGACGCAGCCCATTCCCCTCAATGCGACAACACATGGAGACAACCATGAAGCGCGTCCTTTTGGCCGTCCTGGCGATCGCTACCGTGGCGGCACCGCTTGCCATCGTCACTTCTGCCGAGGCGCAGGTTCCGCCGCGCAGCGGACCGTGGGGCGACCGTGACCGCGACGGTATTCCGAACGCCTACGACCACTACGACAATCGCCGCGCCTACAACAACGAGTGGCGCGATCGCGACCATGACGGCATCCCGAACCGCTACGACCGGTTCGACAATCGCGCGTTGCGCGACCGCGACCACGACGGTGTCCCGCAGGCGTGGGATCGCAACGACCGCAATCCGTATCGCCAGTAAGCCCTAAAGATGTCGGCGCAGCCGCGCGGTGTCCTGCACCGCGCGGTTTCGCTATTCCACGGTCACCTTCGCCATCTGCGCGACTTCCTTCCAGGTCGCGAGATCCTTTTTCAGGAAGGCGGCAAATTCGGCCTGGGTGCTGCCGACCGGCGACATCGCCTGCCGGCTCAGCAGGTCGGTGATCTCGGGCTTCTTGAGCGCCTTGACGATTTCATCGTTGAGCTTGTCGACGATCTCCTGCGGCGTACGTGCCGGCACGAAGATGCCGTGCCAGGCCACCGCCTCGACGCCGGGATAGCCGCTCTCCGCCATCGTCGGCACCGTCGGCGTGACCGGCGAGCGCTGCGGGCTCGAGACGGCGATCGCCCGCAAGGTCCCTGCGTTGATGTGCGGCAGCACGCTCACCGGGTCGCCGAACACCATGGTGACGTTGTTGGCTACACAATCGGCGACGGCGAGCGCGGTGCCGCGATAGGGGATGTGGGTCATCT
>VBAF01000003.1:3410-7211 GCA_005884705.1 Alphaproteobacteria bacterium | reverse complement strand
GGCGTCTTGCTGTTGATCACCAGCACGTAGGGATAGGAGTTGGTCATGCTGACCGGCGTCAACTCCTTCACCGGATCGTAGGGCAAGCTCTTGTAGACCGCCGGATTGATCGAGATCGGGCCGGATTGGCCGAGCAGCAGCGTGTAGCCGTCGGGCGCGGACTTGGCGACCAGGTCGGTGCCGACGATCGATCCGGCGCCGCCTTTGTTCTCGACCACGATCGATTGGCCCATGCTGTCGCCCGCCAGCTTGGCGATGATGCGCGCGACCGCATCGGCGCCGCCGCCGGGTGCATAGGGCACGATCAGGCGGATCGGCCGCGTCGGATAGTCGGCGGCCGCCGCGCGACGCGCGGCCAACGGCGCCGCCAGGGCGCCGAGCAGCGCGGTACGTCTATGGATCGATGGCATTTATCCCTCCCCAATTCATATGCTGGGGCCGCGCCACTCCAGTGGCGCGATCATGATCATGACGCGCCACTGGAGTGGCGCGCCCCCAGCGGAAGACCCTCAAGCCTCAGCGAACTGTTCTTCGTGGCGCCGGACCTGCTCGCGATAGTTCTCGGCGTAGCAATTGTAGACATGGTCGTGCACCGCGAGCTCCTTCTCGCCGAGCTCGTGGACCGGCGGCTCGTAGAGATCGAAGTGGCCGTATTTGTCGGTGCCGCGCACCAGCATCGCCGGCATGCGTTTGGAACCGGTCGTGCGCACATGCGGGGGGATGTAGTTGATGCCGAGGCCGATCCGCCGATGCGGCGTGTTGTTGGGCGCCGAGCGGTGCACGCAAAGCGTATGGTGCAGCGAGAACTGGCCGGCCTCGAGCGGCATGGCGGCCACGTTCGATTCGTCGAGCCGCTCGGTGATGGTCTGACCGGTGCGGTTGATGCTGTTGGCGAGCTTCTTCGGCACGTGCCGCATCTGACGCGGCCTGCCTTGTGCGGACAGAACCTCGATGCAGCCGGCGTCCTGGCTGGCGTCGGTGAGCGCCACCCAGGCGGTGACCTGTTCGTAGGGGTCGAGGCCGAAGTAAGTCGAATCCTGGTGCCAGGCGGCGAAGGTCGGCGAGCTCGCCTCCTTGATGAAGAAGGTGCTGGTCCACACCAGGATATCCGGCCCGATCAGGTCCTCGACCACGTCGAGGATGCGCGGGTTGCGCGCGAGGTCGGCGTAGAAGGGCAGGCAGGCATGGGTCAGCGAGCGCCAGTGCATGTCGGCTTGCGGGACGGCCGAGCCGATGAACCTCTCGAAGCGCTGCAGGCCGGCGAGGCATGCGGCCGTCTCGTCCGGCGTCAGCACCGGGAAGGGTGAGAGGAAGCCATTGTAGCGATAGGACTCGACCTGTTCCGGCGTCAGCGCCTTCATCTGTTTCCTCCTGCCTATCGTCCCGCCGCCATTTCGCGCGAGATCAGGATCTTCTGCACTTCGTTGGTGCCGTCGTAGATCTGGAAGACGCGCGCGTCGCGGTAATATTTCTCGACCGGATAATCCGACACGTAGCCGTAGCCGCCGTGGATCTGGATCGCCGCCGAGCAGACCCGCTCGCTCATCTCCGAGGCGAACAGCTTGGCCATCGACGCTTCCTTGACGCAGCGCATGCCGGCCACCTTGAGCCGCGCCACATGGTGGCACATCTGCCGCGCCACCTCGATCTGGGTCGCCATCTCGGCCAGCCGGAAGGCGACCGCCTGATGCTCGAGGATCGGTTTGCCGAAGGCCTGACGCTCGCGGGCGTAGGCGAGTGCTGCCTCGTGCGCCGCGCGCGCGACGCCGATTGCCTGCGCCGCGGCGGCGACCCGCGTGCTGTCCATCGCCGCGAGCGCGATGCGCAGCCCGTCGCCCGGCCGGCCGAGCAGATCCTCCGCCGGCAGCTCGAGATCCTCGAGCGCGATTTGGCAGGTGTCGTTGGTGCGATGCCCGAGCTTGGTCTCCTGCCGCACCACGCGATAGCCCGGCCGGTCGGTGCGGGTGAGGAAGGCCGACAGGCCGCGCTTGCCGGCCTGCGGATCGGTCACGGCGAAGATCACCGCATACAAGGCGGATCGGCCCGAGGTGATGAAGCACTTGGCGCCGTTCAACACGTAACGGTCGCCATGACGCACCGCGCGGGTGCGCATGGCGGCGGCGTCGGAGCCGGCGTGCGGCTCGGTCATCAGCAGGCAACCCAGCGCCTCGCCGCTCGCCACGGGGCGCAGGAAGCGCGCCATCTGCTGCGGCGTTCCGGCATCGCGCACCTTGGCGCCGAACGAGTTGGCGGCGTTCACCATGTTGCAGATGCCGGCATCGCCCGCGGCGAGCTCCTCGGTCATCAGCATGTAGGCGAGGAAGTCGGCGCCCGCGCCGTCCCATTCGGCCGGCGCGCAGACGCCGAACAGGCCGAGCTTGCCCAGCCGCAGGACGGTGTCGAGCGGCACCGTCTCGTCGCGATCCCACTGCGCGGCGAACGGCACGATCTCGCGCCGCACCACGTCGCGCGTCATGTCGCGGATGGCGATCTGCTCGGCGGTGAACGTCGTCATGATTCCCGAGCATACACGCACGCTGCATGGCTCTTGCGGCACAAATGCACGCCGTTCGCCACGCGGCTGGGCTATAAGGGCGCGGCATGACCGCTGCCACCATCCCCGTCCGCCGCGACCTGCGCGTCATCAGCCTGATCGGCGTCGCCCACGGGTCGAGCCACTACTACCAGCTCGCCTTCGTGACGATGCTGCTGATCGTGCGCGAGCGGGTCGGCCTGAGCTTCGAGCAGGTCGGCATCCTCGGCGCGCTGTTCTACGCGGTGTCGGGCTTCGGCCAGACGGCGGCGGGCTTCGCGGTCGACCGCTTCGGCGCGCGGCCGATCCTGGCCGGCGGCCTGCTGGCAGTGGGCTGCGCGATGGGATTCATGGCGATAGCGCATTCGTTCGCGCAGTTCGCCGCGATCGCGGTGCTGGGCGGGCTCGGCAACTCGGTGTTCCATCCGGCCGACTTCGCGATCCTCAACGCCTCGGTCGATTCCAAGCGGCTCGGCCGCGCCTTCAGCATCCACGGGCTGGGCGGCTCGCTGGGCTGGGCCGGCGGGCCGGCGATGTACTTCCTCGACAGCGCGGTCGGCGACGTCCCGGCGGCGCTGATCGGCGCGGTGCCGGGCCTCGTGCTGGCGGTCCTGGTGTGGGCGCATCGCACCGACCTGGTCGACCATCGCATCAAGGCGCGCGCTGCCACGACGGCGCAGCTCTCGCCGTGGTCTCTGTTCCTGCAGCCCACGATCCTGCTGTGCCTGGCCTTCTTCGCCCTGGTCTCGGCCAACACCGTCGGCATCCAGCAGTTCGCCGTGCCGGCGTTCCGCTCGATGTTCGGCGTCAGCCAGAGCTACGCGGCGTTCTGCCTGATCGTGTTCGTGTTCGGCTCGGCGGGCGGCATGCTGCTCGGCGGCTGGCTGGCCGACCGCATGCGCCATCATGATCGGGTGGCGGCGGCCGGCCTGCTCGCGGCGGCGGCCTTCACCCTGCCGGTGGCGATGCAGAGCGTGTCGCCGATCGTGCTGCCGTTTCTTTTGTTCGCCGCGGGCTTCGCCGGCGGCACGACCAACCCCTCGCGCGACATGATCGTGCGCCAGGTGACGCCCCCCGGCGCCTCGGGCAAGGTCTACGGCTTCGTCTATTCCGGCCTCGACATCGGCTCGTTCCTGGCGCCGCTGGTCTTCGGCCAGGTGATGAACGCCGGCCTGCCGACGATGATGTTCTGGATCACCATCGGACTCTACGTCTTCAACGCCGCGCTGGTGACGGTGATCCGCCAGACCACGACGCCGCGCGCCGTT
>VBAF01000003.1:501-3351 GCA_005884705.1 Alphaproteobacteria bacterium | reverse complement strand
CCAGACGTCGGGCTGCAGGCAGCGATGGCCGTGCACGCCGAGATACAGGGCCGCCGCCCTGGCCTCGTCCAGCGCATAGCCCTTGGCGATGCCGAGCCGCGCCCAGGCGAGGCCCGCCCGCACCATCTCCGCGCCGACATCGACTCCATCGGCGCGGCAGACCGCCGCGGGATGGCCGCTGCGATCCTTGCCGCGCGGCTCACAGGCAAGCGCCTTGCCGTCGGTCAGCTGCGCCAACGCCCGCGCCGCTTCCTCGCCGGCTGGCCAGCCCCGGCCGCAGGTCTGGGCGCGCGGCGGGATTTCGATCCCCCACAGCGAATAGGACGTGCCGTCGACGCTGAGCAGGCCGTCTTCGGCCGGCGTCTGGCCTGACGCCGGCGCGACGCAGACGAGGAGGGCGAGCAGCAGCGCGCAAGCGGGATGCCGGCGAGACCGATTCGGGCGGGCGTTCCGATGGGGCTGGCGTGGTGCCGCCGGACGGTTCACGCCGCCTCGTAGGCTTCCTGCGCCGCCAGCCACTCGTGCTCGGCGTGGGCGAGCTCGCGTTCCAGGCGAAGCTTTTCCTTCTGCAGCTCGGCGGCGACCGTCGGCGGGCTCGACCAGGTCGCGGGATCGGCAAGCTTGGCCTCGATTTCGGTGCGCTCCCGGGTCAGCCTGGCGATCGCCTTCTCGGCCTCCTCCAGCGCGCGCTTCAGCGGCCGGCGCCTGGGTTTTTCGGCGACGACCGGCGCAGGGGCCGGTGCCGCCTTCGGCTTCTTGTCCTTCTTGGCCTTGGCTTCCTTGGCCGGCCGCCCACTACGCTCGCGCAGCAGCTTGGCCTGGTATTCGTCGATGTCGCCCTCGAACGGCTTCACCGTGCCGCCGGCCACCAGCCAGAGCTGGTCGGCCACCATCTTCACCAGATGGGTGTCGTGGCTCACCAGCACGACGGCGCCCTCGAAGTCGTTGATCGCCTCGATCAGCGATTCGCGCGCATCCATGTCGAGATGGTTGGTCGGCTCGTCGAGCAGCAGCATGTGCGGCGCGGTGCGGGTGGCGAGCGCCAGCAGCAGACGTGTCTTCTCGCCGCCCGACAGCACGCCGACCTTGAGGTTGGCGCGATCGCGCGAAAAGCCGAAGCGGCCGAGCTGGGCCCGCACCTTGGCCTCGCCGACGCCCGGCCCGAGCGCGCGGTTCATGTGGTCGAACGGCGTCGCCTCGTAGTCGAGGCCCTCCTCCTGGTCCTGCGAGAAGTAGCCGACCCGGAGCTTCGGCGTCTTCTTGAGCTTGCCCTCGCGCGGCTCGAGCCGCTGCGAGATCAGGCGGATGAAGGTCGACTTGCCGTTGCCGTTCTGGCCGAGCAGGGCGATGCGGTCTTCCATGTCGATGCGCAGGTCGAGGTTCTTCAGCACCAGCGGACCGCTCGAATAGCCGACCGACACCTGGTCGAGGGTCTCGATCGGCGAGGCGAGCAGCTCGGGCGAGGGGAAGTTGAAGGTGATCTTGTCGTCGATCGGCACCGACACGATCGGCCCGAGCTTCTCGATCATCTTCATGCGCGACTGGGCCTGGCGGGCCTTGCTCGCCTTGGCCTTGAAGCGGTCGACGAAGGCCTGCATGTGCTTGCGCTGGGCGGCGATCTTGGCCTGCTGCGCGGCATCGTTGGCCAGCCGCTCGGCGCGGGTGCGCTCGAAGAAGTCGTAGTTGCCGGTGTAGGCGACCAGCTTCTCCTGGTCGATGTGGACGATGTGGTCGCAGACGTCGTTCAGGAGGTCGCGGTCGTGGCTGACCATCAGCAGCGTGTTGCGGAACTTCTTGAGATGGTCGGTCAGCCAGAGCTGCGCCTCGAGGTCGAGATGGTTCGACGGCTCGTCGAGGATCAGGAGGTCGGGGTCGCTGAACAGCGTGCCGGCCAGCGCCACCCTCATGCGCCAGCCGCCGGAGAACTCGCCGCACGGCCGCGCCTGGGCCTCGTTGTCGAAGCCCAGGCCGTTCAGGATCGAGGCGGCCCGCGAGGGCGCCGAGGCGGCGTTGATCTCGTCGAGCCGCATGTGGATCTCGGCCAGCCGCAAGCCGTCATGCGAGATTTCCGCCTCTGCCAGCAGGGCGGTCCGCTCGACGTCGGCCGCCAGCACCGCGTCGAGCACGCTGATGTCGCCGCCCGGCGGATCCTGCGGGACCGAGCCGATGCGGGTGCGGCCCATCAGGTTGATGTCGCCGCCATCGGCTTCGAGCTGGCCCTGGACCAGCTTCAGCAGGGTCGATTTGCCCGCGCCGTTGCGGCCGACCAGGCCGACCTTCCAGCCGTCCGAGAAGGCCGCGGAGGCGCGGTCGAACAGGACCCGCTCGCCATGGCGGAAGGAAAGGTCGGTGATGTGAAGCATGGGGCCGGCGCGTGTAGCACGCGGAATGGGCGGAAACCAAGGCGAATGGCCGCCTTGCCGGCCTCAAAACCCGCGTCTATAAGCCCCGCCCACATCGCACAATGTACCGAGGCAGAGGGTTATATGGCCGTCGAACGCACTTTCTCGATCATCAAGCCGGACGCGACCCGCCGGAACCTGACCGGCAAGATCAACGCGCGGTTCGAGGAGAACGGCCTGAGGATCGTCGCGCAAAAGCGGATCTGGATGAGCCGCCAGCAGGCCGAGGCGTTCTACGCCGTGCACAAGGCGCGGCCGTTCTTCGACGGGCTGTGCGCCTTCATGACGTCGGGCCCGGTCGTGGTCCAGGTGCTGGAGGGCGACAACGCGATCGCCAGGAACCGCGAGATCATGGGCGCCACCAACCCGGCCAATGCGGCGGCGGGGACGATCCGCAAGGACTTCGCCGAGTCGATCGAGGCCAACTCGGTGCACGGCTCGGACTCGC
>VBAF01000003.1:0-428 GCA_005884705.1 Alphaproteobacteria bacterium | reverse complement strand
CGCGTTCACACGCGCTGGCGGGCGGCAGCGCCTTCTGAGGCGCGAGTCGGCGCTTTTCGCGCTTCGCGCGAAAACGCCCACCTGCACCGGGCAGAAAAGACAAGAACGAGCCACGCCAGTGGCGCGCTCCAACGACTCAGCTCAGGACGGCGAAGCCGACGACCAGCGCCACCGTGCCGCCGATGCCGAGCAGCAGCGACAACAGGTGCACGCCGCCGACCAGGCCGAGCGCCATGCACGACAGCAGCAGCACGATCCACAGGATCATGAACAGCACCAGCTTGTTGAAGCTGGTGTAGGTCGCGAGATGCTCGCGGTATTCGGCGCTGTCGGCTTCGGCCATCGGTCTCCCCCGTGGAAATTGGTGGCGGTTTTATAGCGAACTAGGGTTCGGGCGAGAAGAGCAGGGTGGCCCCCTGCGGCACACC
>VBAF01000002.1 GCA_005884705.1 Alphaproteobacteria bacterium | reverse complement strand
CTTCGAGCCGCCGGCGGTCGATCTCGGTCTCGGTGCGGACGAGCACCAGCACGACGAACAGCAGCAGCAGCGCCAGCGCCATCACCAGCAGCGGGGTCAGGATGGCGGGATGGATCGACGGGCCGCCGAGCTTCATCACCGAGGCCGGCTGGTGCAGCGTGTTCCACCAATCGACCGAGAACTTGATGACCGGCAGGTTGATCACCCCGACCAGCGCCAGGATGGCGGCGGCGCGGTCGCCGCGCTCGGCATCGTCGTAGGCACGGCTCAGCGCAATGTGGCCGAGATAGAGGAAGAACAGCAGCAGCATCGAGGTCAGCCGCGCGTCCCACACCCACCAGGTGCCCCACATCGGCCGGCCCCACAGCGAGCCCGTCAGCAGGCACACGGCCGCGAACACCGCGCCGACCGGGGCGGCGCCGCGCGCCATCAGCGCCGCCAGCGGATGGCGCCACACCAGCAGCGAGGCGCCCAGCATCGCCAGCAGCACGTAGCCGGCCAGGGCGATCCAGGCCGACGGCACGTGCACGAACATGATGCGCACGGTCTCGCCCTGCTGGTAGTCGGGCGGCGATTCGACCAGCGCGAGCCACAGGCCGGCCGCGAGCAGAGGCGCCGTCGCGCCCGACAGCGCCGGCAGTACGCGCTGGCTGAAGCGGCGGAAGCGCGCCGGGTTGGCAAGGACATGCAGGCTGGCCATCGGCTTCTGTATTCGTCCTCTTTGCCGGCTTGTCTACTCGCCGGCTTGCCGCAAGGCCGCGGCGATCGCCCACGGCAGAGTCGCCAGCGACAACAGGGCGAGCGCGCCCAGGATTGCAAGATGCGTGAGGAAACCCTCGCCGGTCGCCATCGCCTCGACCGCCGAGGCGCCGAAGATCAGGGTCGGCACGCAGAGCGGCAAGGCCAGCAGCGCCAGCAACGCCCCGCCGCGCCGCGCGCCCAGGGTCAGCGCCGCCGCCAGCCCACCGATCAGCGACAGGGTCGGCGTGCCGACCAGCAGGGTGGCCGCGAGCGCCGCCAGCGCCTCGCCCGACAGGCCAAACAGCAGGCCGAGCGGCGGCGCGAGCAGCGCGAGCGGCAGCCCGGTCACGATCCAGTGAGCGAGGCATTTGGCGAGCGCCGCCAATTCGAGCGGCCAGGGCGCCAGCAGCACGAGATCGAGCGCGCCGTCCTCGTAGTCGGCGGCGAACAGCCGGTCGAGCGACAGCAGCGCGGCGAACAACGCGGCACACCACAGGATGCCGGCGGCGATGCGGGCGAGCAGGTTGGCCTCGGGCCCGATGCCGAGCGGAAACAGCACGGTCGCCACGACGAAGAAGGCGAGCACGACCATGACGTCGCCCGGCCGCCGCCAGACCAGCCGGAGGTCGCGGATCAGGAGAGCAAGGAAGCCGCTCATGGCTGGGAGCGCGCCACTCCAGTGGCGCTCATGTCCAGACTGCGTGCGTTCGGCACGTCGATCGCTGCGTGCGTGGCCGCGATCGCGAGGCCGCCGGCGGCGAGGTGCTGGCCGAGCGCCGCGCGCAACGCGGCTTGCGACGGCGCATCGAGGGCGTTGAGCGGCTCGTCGAGCAGCCAGAGCGGCGCCTGGGCGGCGGCCACGCGGGCGAGCGCCGCGCGGCGGCGCTGGCCGGCCGAGAGGGTGCGCACGGCACGGCCGGCGAGCGGGCCAAGATCGAAGGCGGCCAGGGCTGCGTCGATACCGCCGGCGCTGCCCTCGCGCAGCCGGCAGGCGGTCGCGAGGTTCTCGGCGACGGTGAGGTCGCCCTTCAACCCGTCGAGATGGCCGAGCCAGGCGATGCGGCGGCGCCACGCCTCGGGCTCGCGGGCGACGTCAGCCCCCTGCCAGCGGATCTGGCCGGCGTCGGCCGGGACCAGCAGCGCCAGAGCGCGCAGCAGCGTGGTCTTGCCGCTGCCGTTGCGGCCGGTCAGGGCGAGCAGCTCGCCGCCGGCCAGGGAGAAGGAGAGATTGCCGAATACCGGCCGGCCGCCGCGGCGGCAGGCAAGGCCGGTAACCTCGAGCTCAGTCATCGAGGTGGGCTTAGCATGAATGCGCCCGCAGCGGAGCGACGGCGCTCGGTGCAGAACAGATCGAGGTGCGGTTGCCCGAGTCGTGTCTTTTCTGGACTGAGCGGCCTCGCTTCGCTGTGGCCGCCCAAGAAAAAGGCCGTCCTGTCGGGGGAGAGTGACAGGACGGCCGAACGCCTCCGAAGAGGCTGAACGTGGCTTTGGGGAGACCACGTTCGGGGGAGATACAAAGCGAAGATGGAAACGAGCGGTGGCCGTCGCTAGACCCAATTGGGGCGAAACCAAGATTTATGGCCTGCCATAAATCTTGGTTTCGCCCGGCGGGCGGCAGCGCCTGCAGGAGCGAAGCGACGAAGGCGCTGCCGCCCGCTCGCCGCTCCCTATGCTTAGGGCGCAGCCCTAAGCATAGGGATCGGCGGCGTCGCGCATTCCGTCGCCCATGAACTGGTACGCCAGGATCACCAGGATCACCGGCACCACCGGCAGCATCAGCCACCAGTTGACCGCCACCACATTGATGTCGGTCGCCTCGTTCAGCAGCACGCCCCATGACGTGATCGGCGGCCGCAGGCCGAGGCCGAGGAAGGAGAGCGCCGTCTCGGCCAGGATCATCGAGGGGATCGACAGGGTCGCCGAGGCGATCAGATGGCTCATGAAGCCGGGCAGGAGATGACGGCCGATGATGCGGCCGGGCTTGGCCCCCATCATCTGGGCAGCCAGGGCGTAGTCCTCCTCGCGCAGGGAGAGAAGCTTGGAGCGCACGGCGCGGCCCAGACTCGGCCAGTCGAGCAGGGCGAGGATGAGGGTGATGCCGAAATAGACCAGCAGCGGCGACCAGGTGACCGGCAGCGCCGCCGACAGAGCGAGCCACAGCGGCAGATGGGGGAAGCTCTTCAGGATCTCGGTGATGCGCTGCACCACCATGTCGACCCAGCCGCCGTAATAGCCCGCCAATCCGCCGAGGATCAGCGCCAGGGTGAACGACAGGCTGATGCCGATGACGCCGATGGTGAGCGAGATGCGCGCGGCGTAGACGATGCGACTGAACATGTCGCGGCCGAGCCGGTCGGTGCCGAGCAGGAACAGGGTGCCGTCCGCAGCCGGGCAGACCAGGTGGAACGAGGACGGGATGAGGTCCCAGAACCGGTAGCTCTCGCCGCTGCAGAAGAAGCGCAGCTTCTGCGGCTTGCTCTCGTCCTCGGTATAGACGCGCTGCAGCGTGTCGAGGTCGCGCTCGACCTTCTGGGCGTAGACGAAGGGGCCGAGGAAGCTGCCCTCGTGGAAGAAGTGGATGGCCTGCGGCGGCGCGAAGATGGCCTTGGAGTGTCTGGTGTGCAGGTCGTAGGGCGCGATCCATTCGCTGATCAGGCAGGAGAAATACATCAGCGCGAGGAAGGCCGCCGACACCACAGCCGGCCGATGGCGGCGGAAGCGCCACCACATCAGCTTCCATTGGCCGGCCATGTAGTATTTTTCCTGCTCCGCCGACAGCCCTTCGGCGACGTAGGGGTCCCATGGCGCGGGATTGACGTAGTGCGGCGTGCGCGGCGACGGCGCGGGCGGACGGTCGGCGGTATCGGTCATCCTACTTCTCCGCCCTTCATTTCTCTGACGTCGCGCCGAAGCGGATGCGCGGATCGAGCGCCGCCAGCAGCAGATCGGACACCAGCATGCCGACCACGGTCAGGACCGCGACGAACAGCAGGAACGTGGCGGCCAGGTTGACGTCCTGAGTCTTGAGCGCGCCGAGCAGCATCGGCCCGGTGGTCGGCAGCGACAGCACGACCGAGACGATCACCGAGCCCGAGATCACTTCCGGCAGGAGGTGGCCGATGTCGGCAACGAACGGGTTGATGGCGTGGCGCAGCGGATACTTGATCAGCAGCCGGAGCGGCGGCAGGCCCTTGGCGCGGCCGGTCGTGACGTACTGCTTCTGCAGCTCGTCGAGCAGGTTGGCGCGCAGGCGGCGGATCATGCCGGCGGTGCCCGAGGTGCCGATCACGATCACCGGGATGATGAGATGCTGGGAGATCGAGGTGAACTTGGTCCAGCTCAACGGCTTGTCGATGTATTCGGGGTCCATCAGGCCGCCGATCGACAGGCCGAAATAGACCTTGCCGACATAGAGCAGGACCAGCGCCAGCAGGAAGTTCGGCACCGCGAGGCCGATGAAGCCGATGAACGAGGCGACGTAGTCGCCGAGCTGGTACTGGTGGGTGGCGGCATAGACGCCGATCACGAACGACACCGTCCAGATGAAGATGATGGTGCAGCTCTCCATCACCATGGTGAGCGCCAGGCGCTCGCCGATCAGGTCGCGCACCGGCACGGTGTCCTGGCAGGAGAGGCCGAAGTCCCAACGCAGGACGCCGAACAGCCAGTTGAAGTAGCGTGCCATCAGCGGCTGATCGAGGCCGTAGAGATGGCGCAGCTCCTCGGCGCGGTTCAGCGCGTCGGGATCGCCGCGCGACAGCAGCTCGTCGATCTGCGAGGTGACGCAGTCGCCGGGCGGCAGGTCGATGATGACGTAGACCAGCAGGCTGATCACGAACAGGGTCGGGATCATCAGCAGCAGGCGGCGGACCACGTAATTCAGCATGGAAAATCTCCGTCGTCCCGACCGCAGCGCAGCGCAGCGGAGCGAAGTGGAGGGACCTTTTCGGGTGCCGCCTCCGGGAAAAACAAGTCCCTCGACGGCGCCGCACTGTGGGCGGCTTCGCTCGGGACGACAGGAAGACTTTTCACCATCAGTCCTCCCGCAGGATACGGACGTAGTGGCCGGGGTCGACTTCCGTCCACAGCACCGGTCGCGTGCCGTCGTCGGTGAACGGCTCGGGCCACGCCCGGGGATCGGACGCCTTGCCCTCCATCAGGGCCCGCAGGTCGAGCCGCTGGCGGGGATCAGGCACTGGCACCGCCGAGAGCAATGCCTTGGTGTAGGGATGCATCGGGTTGCGGAATAGCTCGCCCGCTGGCGCCAGCTCGACGAGGCGGCCGGCGCACATCACGGCAATGCGGTCGGCGATGTAGTCGACCACCGCGAGATTGTGGCTGATGAACATCAGGGTGAGGCCGAGCTGCTTCTGCAGGTCCTTGAGCAGATTGTTGAGGATCTGCGCCTGGATCGACACGTCGAGCGCCGACACCGGCTCGTCGCAGATCACCATGTCGGGGCGCAGCGCCAGCGCGCGGGCGATGCCGATCCTCTGGCGCTGGCCGCCCGAGAAGGAGTGCGGATAGCGGCTGAGCTGGCGGCGGTCGAGGCCGACCATCTCCATCAGCTCGCCGACCATCTCGCGGCGATAGCCGTCGTCGCCGATGCCGTGGATTTTCAGCGGCTCGACCAGGATGTCGTACACCGTCATGCGCGGATTGAGCGAGCCGAACGGGTCCTGGAAGATGAACTGCAGCTTGCGGCGGAAGCTGTTCAGGTCCTCGCCTTCCAGCATCATGACGTCGATCTTGCGGCCCCAGTCGTCGAACACGACGCGGCCGGCGCCCTCGTTGGGGTCGGCCGACAGGCCGCGCATCAGCATCTTGGAGAGCGTGGTCTTGCCGCAGCCCGATTCGCCGACCAGGCCCAGGCACTCGCCGCGCTCGACGTCGAAGCTCACGTCGTTGACCGCGCGCACCGCGCGGGTTGTGCCGCCGCCGATCAGCGATTCGAGCAGGGTGTCGGCCTTGCGGATCTTGAAGGTCTTGGAGAGATGGCGGACCTTGAGCACCGGCGCGCCGGGATTATAGGTCTCGGTCGGCGCAGCATCGGGCTTCTGCTGCAGCAGATGGCCGGTCGAGGCCTTGATCTCGCGGATCGGCTGCAGGCGCTCGCCCTTCATGTCGAAGCGCGGCACGGCATGCAGCAGCGCCTTGAGATAGGGATGCTGCGGGTCGTCGAAGATGTCGTGCAGGTTGCCCGATTCGACGACCTTGCCGCGATACATCACGACGACGTCGTCGGCCACGTTGGCGACCACGCCGAGATCGTGCGTGATCATCAGCAGCGCCATGCCGAGCTCTTTCTGCAGGTCCTTCATCAGACGCAGGATCTGGGCCTGGATGGTGACGTCGAGCGCGGTGGTCGGCTCGTCGGCGATCAGCAGCGCCGGCCGGCAGACCAGCGCCATGGCGATCATGGCGCGCTGGCGCAGGCCGCCCGACAGTTCGAAGGGATAGGTGCGCAGGGCGCGCTTGGGATCGGGAAAACCGACCCGGCGCAGCATGTCGAGCGTCAGTTCGTCGATCTCGGCGCGGCTCATGCGCACCCGCGAGCGCTCCGCCGCCTCGTGCATCTGGTTGCCCAGAGAATAGAGGTTGCTGAGATGGGCGCCGCCGCCGTGCAGCTCGACCGCCTCGCCGATCTGGTCGCCGACGGTGTGGAGCGCCGACAGCGAGGTCATCGGCTCCTGGAAGATGATCGAGATCTCGCCGCCCCTGATCTCGCGCATCTCGGTGCCGGCGCGGTCGAGCTTGGCGATGTCGACGACCGGCGTGGCATCGCGCGGGTCCTTTAACAGGATGGAGCCCGACGGGATGCTGGCGGTGCGCGGCAGCAGGCCCATGATCGCCTGGCTGCAGACCGACTTGCCGGAGCCCGATTCGCCGACCAGCGCCAGCGTGCCTCCGGGCGGAATGGCAAAGGAGACGTTGTCGACGGCCCGCAACACGCCTTCATGAACGCCAAACTCGACGGTCAGATTCTCGACCCGCAGCAGATCCTTCATGCCGTCTCTTCCTGACCCGCCACGGAAATACCCATCGATCGCAAATTCGCGCGTGTTGCCACGCTGAGCTCGAGCCCGCCCGTCTCGGCGGCACGCGCCGCCCGCTCGACGATATCGTAGAAGCCTTCGAGTGCCGAATCGACCTTGACGGTGCGGCCGCCGGCCGAGCCGACCGACAATTGCATCCAGCCGTCGGAACGGTCGCGCTTGGTGGAAAAATAGCTGAGTTTCATGCGGTCGAGCCGGCTCCATTCGACCAGGGTGCCGGCCGGGCCGTCGGCGCACAGCGTATCGGGCCCCAGCATGTAGCGGGTGCGCTGGCGCAGCGCGGTGCGCAGGAAGAAGGCGACGAACAGCAGGAAGCCGGCCAGCAGGAGGCTCGCAATCCATCGGTTGACGTCGATCAGCAGCAGCGGCAGGCCGCACAGCACGGCGCCGATGCCGGCGCGGCCGTAGTCGGCCCACAGCGCCTGTCGCGGATAGCGCAAATCGGCAGTACTCAAGCCCGCGGCTCCCCTGACGCGAAAAGATCGTGTGCCGATGCGATTTTCACGCCCGGTTTGTTCCCCACCATGTCCCAAAGCGACTGTAGGAAACTCCAAGCCGGCTCGTCCATCGCAAGATGATGACTGAGCAGCCCGAGCGGCTCGCCGGTGCTGCGCGCAGCGGCGAGTGCGGTCGCCAAAATGGCCAGTACCGCCTCTTCACCGGCGAAGCGGCGGGTTTTCCAGTCGATCAGGTCGATATGCGTGTTCACCTGCACCAATCCCGATACGGGACGAACGCGCTGCCGGATGCCGAAGGTCGACAGGCCGCAATAGCCGATCTCCGGCAGGGCGGGCACCAGGCCCGGCGTGATTCGGTTCCAGGGCGGCACCAGCACCGGCAGCGCGCGCGGACCGAACAGGCGCTCCAAGGCCATCCGACCGGTGCCGAGCTCGCCCAGAACGATCATCGCCGGCCGATGGGCGCCAAGCTCCGCCTTCTTGTCGCCCGCCGGCGCGTGGTTGGTATGGGCGTAACCATGCTGCAACAGGTCGATGCCCGGTGCCTGCGCCAGCCGCTCGGCCAGCGCCGGCGTGGCGCTGGCCGGCACCACGGCCAGCGCGAGCGGCACCTCGTGGGTGCGCTGCAGCGCGAGCAGCCGATCGAGCGCAGGCGTTGCCTCCGCAGCATCATCGTCGCGCCACCACAGCACCGGTGCGCGGCCCGACTCGCGCCACAGCGCCAGCTCCTCCTCGAGGATGGCCCAACTCCTCATGCCAGCCTCTGCTGCAGCAGCGTCGCGGTCGCCATCGCGCCGTTGACGTCGCAGGGCGGGAAGCTGCGGATCGACGGTCCGCTCATGGCGCGCTCGATCGCGGCACGCAGCGTGTCGGGCGACACCTCGTCACCCGGCACGCAGGCCACGAGCCCGCGCTCTGCCAGCGCCAGCGCGCGATCCATCTGTTCGGTCTCGCGCTCGGTGCGGAACGGCACGAGGACGGCGCGGTTCGCGTGGCACAACGTCTCGACCACGGTGTTGTAGCCGGCTTGCGAGATCGACAGCGCCGCGTTGCAGAGCAGGGTCGTGAAGTCGCCGCGCAACGGCTCGACGACCGTGCCGTCGCGCAAGTGCAAGACGGACGGATTGTCGAGGCTGGTCCCCAGGAAGCGCCACATCGTATCGGGCACCAACCCGCCCCTTTCCACGTCGGAAGCGGCCTTGAAGAGTGACGCACCGACGGCGCCGCCGCCGGCCGATACGATGACCTCGCCCTTGCCTTGGGTTCCCGCATCGGGCTTTCCGGGATCGGCGATGTAGCCGGTATAGGCTGCGCGGTCGCGGATGGCATCCCAGCCGGCGAAGCTCTTCTCGAAACCGATCAGGTCGGGATCGCCGTGGATCAGGGCGAGATCGAAGGACTGGAACAGCTCGACCGCCTCGGTCACACGCTGCGACGACATCGAGCGCCGCACCACGTCGCGCACCGAGGAGACGATCAGCAGCCGGGGCCGCCGCGCGCGCGCCGCCTCGAGCAGCGGCAGCAACTCGAAGCGCAACTGGGTGCGGCCGAACGGAAACTGCTCGGTGATCAGCACGTCGGGTGCTTCGGCATGGAACAGCGCGAGCAGTTCGCGCGTGCGCTCAGCCTTGAAGGCGTCGTCCAGTAGCCTGCCGTCGGGCCGGCTGAGCTCGCGCAGGCCCGCGTCGCGCGCCCGGACAGCCGGCAGTTGATGGAAGCGGGCGCCGCCCAGGTCGAGCTTCACCGGAGCACCGCCCGAGACCAGCAGCACGTCGAAGCCGCGCGCCGCGAGGGTGCGGACCAGCACGGCGGCGCGCCGGACATGACCGATGCCCAGGAGATGCTGGACATGGAAGAAGACGCGGCTCATGCGAGCGGCACGTTGGGTTGGTCGAGGTTCACACTGCCGTCGGCGCGGGCGGAGAAGAAGTGCAGGCAGCGCCAGTCGAGCTTGACCGGCTGGCGGCCGGTCATGTCCCAGCCGGTGGCGAGCGCCAGCAGGGCGCGGATCGCCGCCTTGTGGGTAACGGCGACGACCGGCGCTCCGGTCGTCGCGATCTCGGCCGTCCAGCCCTTGAGGCGTTCCATGACCTGGCGCGGCGACTCGCCGCCCGGCGGATGGAAATCGAGACCGAGCCGCTCGGCGTCGGCGAAGCGCTCGCCGCCTTGGGCACGCAGTTGGGCGACGCTCTTGCCCTCCCAGATGCCGAAGCTCATCTCGCGCAGGCGCGAATCGACCACGACCGGCGCCGAGGGCTGCACCAGCTCGGCGGTGCGCCGGGCGCGCTGCAACGGGCTGCACAGCCGCTTCCAGCCATCGGCGGGCGTGGGTAGGCGCCAGGCCTTCGCCACGGCCTCGCCGGTCGCGCCGAGCGGGATGTCGGTCATGCCCTGCAGCCGGCCCTCGCCGTTCCAAGCGGTGGGCGCGTGTCGCAGGATGGCAAATCGGACGGTCATCGCAGCAGCGCCAGCGAGGCGGCCAGGGCGTGCGCCGCCGCCGCCTCGTCGTGGTGGGCGGCGATCCGGCTGGCCGCCGCCGCACCCAGCCGCGCCCGCTCGTCGGGCCGGTCGAGCAGATGCGCTATCGCCTGGGCGAAGGAAGCGGCGTCGCCGATCGGCGTCAGCAGGCCGGTCACGCCGTCGGTCACCACGGCGGGCACGCCGCCGGTGCGGCCGGCGATCACCGGCAGGCCCGCAGCCTGGGCCTCGAGGAAGGCCATGCCGTAGGCCTCGTTGATTGCCGGCCAGAGATAAAGGTCGGCCGACGCGTAGAGCTTCGGCAGCTCGGCGTGCGGCACCGCGCCGGTGAAGCGCACCCGCTCGCCGAACGGCGCCATCAGGCGCCATGCCTTGCCGCGCAGCAGGGCGAAGGCCTCGGCCAGCACGCGATAGGAGGCGAGCTTGTCGCGCGTGCGCATCATGCCGACGCTCAGCAGCAACGGCGGATCGTTGCTCGGCCGCCGCACGTGGGCGGCGGCGCGGAACGGCCGCGCGTCGATGAAGGGCGGCAGCCAGCGCTGATGCGCGCCCGGCCGCAGCCGCATCCTGACGCCCGCCAGGTCACGC
Source organism: Alphaproteobacteria bacterium (assembly GCA_005884705.1). GTDB lineage: Bacteria > Pseudomonadota > Alphaproteobacteria > Reyranellales > Reyranellaceae > Reyranella. Next base: position 706 of record VBAF01000002.1, on the reverse strand, counting down.
GGATTGACGCTCAGCACGAGGTCGGCCGCAGCCAGCGCCCGCTCGACCGCGACATGGCCGAGCCGGGTCGGGCCCTGGGCGCGGCGCGGCGCGTGGCTGGCCTCGGAGATCACGTAGGGAATGCCGAGCGCGCCGGTCACGATGGGCCCCAGCCAATCCGGCTTGCGATAGTAGCAATGATAGGTGAGCCAGAGGTCGAAGCGCTCGGGATGACGAGCCGGCAGCGCGCGCCAGCGGTGGATCAGGCGCTGGGCGCTGGCACGGGCACGGCGCTGCAGGGCGAGGTGGCGCTCGACCATCGGCACGCCGGGCGCGACGCGGCTCAAGCCTGGCATGACCACGCTGTGGCCGAGCCGCCGCAGCAGGCGGACCAGTCCGCGGGCCATCTCGCGATCGCCGGAAGCGACCGGGCTGTCCGGCTGCTTGAGCGGCGTGTGCAGCAGCACGCGCATGGGGGCCTAAACGTCATTCTCCTCTCCCCCGCGAGGGGGAGAGGCGGGGTGAGGGGGTTGCACGCGCTCTCGATTCCCCCTCACCCATCCTCTCCCCCTCGCGGGGGAGAGGAGAATGAAGGGACTACTCCGCAGCACGGGCCTCGATGCGCGGTTGGCCGAGCGCCGAGGCGATACAGTCGACGCCGGCTTCGTAGGAGAAGCGCGTGCGCACGGTATGGGCCGCCGCCGCGCTGAGTCGCCGACGCAGCGCG
>VBAF01000001.1 GCA_005884705.1 Alphaproteobacteria bacterium | reverse complement strand
TCCGCCAGACCGTCGAGTACTGCAACCAGCTGCCGGTCCATCCGCGCCATCCCTATGGCGGCGATCTGGTGTTCACCGCCTTCTCGGGCAGCCACCAGGACGCGATCAACAAGGGCTTCAAGGCGCTGCAGACCCAGAACAGCAAGGTCTGGGAGGTGCCCTACCTGCCGATCGATCCGGCCGATCTCGGCCGCTCCTACGAGGCGATCATCCGCATCAACAGCCAGTCGGGCAAAGGCGGCGTCGCCTACATCCTCAAGACCGACTACGGCATCGACATGCCGCGTCTTCTCCAGGTCGAGTTCTCCAAGGTGATCCAGCAGATCGCCGACGAGACCGGCAAGGAGATCCAGCCGGCGCTGATCTGGGACACCTTCCGCAAGGAATATCTCGAGAACACCAGCCCGTTCGCCTTCGAGGGCCATACCACGCTGCCCGAGCCCGGCCATCCCGAGCTGCGCCTGATCGACGCCGAGATCACGGTCGACGGCAAGCCGCGCAGGATCAGCGGCAAGGGCAACGGCCCGATCGCGGCCTATGTCGAGGCGCTCGCCAAGGACTGCGGCATCAAGGTCCGGGTGCGCGATTATCACCAACATGCCACCGGTGCCGGCGAGGACGCCCAGGCGGTGAGCTACATCGAGGCGGAAACCCAGGACGGCAAGGTGCTGTGGGGGGTCGGCATGGACTCCAACATCGTCGCAGCCTCGCTCAAGGCGGTGACCTGTGCCGCCAACCGGGCGCGACGGCATCTCGACGGCGGCGCCCGCTAGCCGGTAGAACGGGGGCATGGCCAAGCCGACCAAGAAGCCCCCGCTGCCGCCCGGCGTCGACGCCGACATCCTTGCCGACCTCATGAAATGGGCGAAGGCCGCCGGCGCCGATTCGGCCGAGGCGTTCTACGTCCACGGCGAGTCGCTGTCGGTGGCGCAGCGGCTCGGCAAGCGCGAGAAGCTGGAAGGCAGCGAGGGCCGCGATCTTCGGCTGCGCGCCTTCGTCGGCAAGTGCTCGGCCTCGGTTTCCTCGACCGATTTTGCGCCCAAGGCGCTGCGCACGCTGGTCGAGCGCGCCGTCGACATGGCCCGCGCCGTGCCGGAGGACCCGTACGCCGGCCTCGCGCCGGCCGAGCTGCTGGCGACCAACTGGCCCGAGCTCGACCTCGACGACAAGCGCCGCCCGCCCTCGGCCAGGACGCTGCTGGCGCTCGCCGCCGAGGCCGAGGATGCCGCGCGCTCGGTCAAGGGCGTCACCAACTCCGAAGGCGCCGAGGCAAGCTGGAGCCGCTCGACCATGATGCTGGTCACCAGCAACGGCTTCAGCGGCGGCTACCGCCGCGGCGGCTATTCGCTTTCCTGCGCCGTGCTGGCCGGCGAGGGCACCGCCATGGAGCGCGACTACGAATGGTCTTCGGCGGTCCATTTCGACGACCTGATGGCGCCGGCCAAGGTCGGCCGCAACGCCGGCCGCTTCGCCGTCGGGCGCCTCAACCCGAAGAAGGTATCCAACGCGCGCGTGCCGGTGGTCTATGACCGCCGCCTGGCGGGCGGGATGCTCGGCCATCTCGCCGGCGCCATCAATGGCCGCGGCGTGGCGCGCGGCACGTCCTTCCTGAAGGACAGGATGGGCCAGCAGATCTTCGCCAAGGGCATCCGCATCGTCGACAACCCGCATCGCCAGCGCGGGCTGGGCAGCCGGCCGTTCGACGGCGAGGGCCTGCCGACCAAGCGCCGCGCGGTGATCGACGACGGCGTGCTGACCACCTGGCTGCTCGACCTCGCCTCGGCGCGGCAGCTCAAGCTCGCGCCGACCGGCAACGGTTCGCAGGGCTCGCCGTCCAATTTCTACCTCGAGAAGGGCAAACTCTCGCCCGATGCGCTGATCGCCGACATCAAGAGCGGGCTCTACATCACCGACCTGATCGGCTTCGGGGTCAACGGCGTCACCGGCGACTATAGCCGCGGCGCCTCGGGCTTCTGGATCGAGAACGGCAAGAAGGCGTGGCCGGTCAGCGGCCTCACGATTGCAGGCAACCTGAAGGACATGTTCCTGAACCTCACGCCGGCCAACGACCTGCAGTTCAAGAGCTCGACCAACGCGCCGACCGTGCGAATCGAAGGGATGACCATCGCCGGCTCGTGATAAACTGGCTGCATGCCTCCCCTCTTCCGAATCCTTGTCCTCGCCGCAACGACGGCGATCGCCAGCCCGGCCCTGGCGCAAAGCGACTTCCAGGCCTGCCTGCAGAATATCCGCGCCGACGCGGCAAGCCAGGGCGTGCCGGCCGATACGATCGACACGGCGTTCCGCGGGCTCACGCCCGACCAGAAGGTGATCGATCTCGATTCGCGCCAGCCCGAGTTCAGCCTCACCTACGGCCGGTACATCGGCAACGCGATCACGCCCGACCGCATCGCCAAGGGCCAGCAGAGGCTGCAGCAGTATCGCGGCCTGCTCGGCGACCTGGAGCGCGAGTATGGCGTGGCGCCGCAGTACCTCGTCGCCTTCTGGGGCGTCGAGACCAATTACGGCGGCTTCATGGGCGACTTCTCTGCGCTGCGCTCGGTGGCGACGCTCGCCTGCATGACCAAGCGCACGGCGTTTTTCGCCAACGAGACCATCCAGGCGCTGAAGATCCTGGCCAACAACCACATGACCACCCAGCAGATGAAGGGCTCGTGGGCGGGCGCGATGGGCAACATGCAGTTCATGCCCTCGACCTTCACCAAGTGGGCGGTCGATCGCGACGGCAACGGCCGCATCGACATCTGGAGCAGCATGCCCGACGCCTTCGCCTCGGCAGCCAACTTCCTGCGCGGCATCGGCTTCAAGCCGGGCCTGCCGGCGGCCGACGAGGTCACCCTGCCGCAGAACTTCCCGCTCGAGCAGGCCGACAGCACGGTCGACAAACCGGTGCGCGCCTGGGCGGCGATGGGCGTCAAGCGGGCGGGCGGCGCGGCGCTGCCGGCGAGCGACGAGCCGGCGTCGATCATCCTGCCGGCCGGCTGGCGCGGGCCGGCCTTCATCCTCTATCCCAACTTCAAGGCGGTGATGAACTGGAACCGCTCGACGCTCTATGCGCTGTCGGTGACGATCCTGGCGCAGCAGATCGCCGGCGGGCCGACCGTGATGCAGCCTCCGCCTGCCGACGACGAGCCCTTGTCGCGCGACACGGTGATCGACCTCCAGACGCGGCTCGCCCGGCTCGGCTTCTACACCGACGAGACCGACGGCCTGCTCGGGCCCAAGACCCGCTCGGCAGTGCGCCTGTTCCAGAAGCAGGCCGGCCTGCCGGCCGACGGCCATCCGACGCCGGAGCTGGTGGCGCGGCTGCAGAAAGCGGTGCGTTAGGAAGGCTGCAGCAGCCGCGACGCGCCGGTCGACAGGCCGATCGACACCGGCAGGGTGAGGGCATCGTCACCGTCGATCTGCACCGGCTGGCGGCCGGTTTCCCCCGCGTCGTGCAGCACCGAGAGCTTGACGTCGCGGCCTGAGACCACGCGGTAGCCGCCGGCGCGCGGCAGGCGGCCCATCAGCAGCGCCAGCCCAAACCGCAGGGTGTGCGAGCGGCCCCAGCGCTCGAACAGGCAGACATGCAGCAAGGGCTCGCTGAGCAGGGCGAGCGGCGCCACGACGTAGGGGCCGGCATAGTGGCGGCCGCGCGTGACGATCACCGACGCGGCCTCGTAGCGGGCGCCGTCGATCTCGACGGCATAGCGCACCGGCCGGTAGCGCCGCGTCTCGACCAGCGAGCGCCAGACATAGGCCGCCTTGCCGAGCCGGCGCTTCAGCAGCGCGCTCACCCCGGCCACCACCTTGGCGTCGAAGCCGGCTCCGGCCATCAGCGAGAAGCAGCGCGGCTCGCCACCCTTCCCCAGGGGGCCGCTCGCCTCTCCGGGACGCATCAGCACCGCGCGGCCCGAGAGGATGGTCTGCGCGATCGTCGCCGCACTGGCATCGAGCCCGAGCTCGTGCGCCAGCACGTTGGCGGTGCCGAGCGGCACGATGGCGAGCGGCGGTGCCGTATCGCACCGGCGCGACAGGCCGTTCACCACCTCGTTGATCGTGCCGTCGCCGCCGGCCACCGCGATCACGCCATAGCGGCCGGCGTCGCAGGTCTCGGCGAGACGCCGCGCGTCGCCCCGAGCGCAGGTGTCGACCAGGTCGACCGTCCAACCCGCCGCCCGGACCTGGCGCACCACGGCATCGACCAGGCCGCGGCGGCGGCGGCCGGCGGTCGGGTTGCGGATCAGCAACACAGCTTTGGGAAGTGTGGATGTCATCGAACCGTCATACGCGATTCACTGCCGCGCAATGGCCGGCATACACAATCCCCTGAGGTTCGTGCAATCGCGCACGACAGATTTAGTGCCGGTCGAGTTGTTATCCACATGACCGCTATCGAACGCCATCCCACCGCCCACCACCGCGCGATCTTCCTGTCGGATATCCATCTCGGCACGCGCGGCTGCCAAGCCGAGATGCTGCTCGATTTCCTGAAGAAGAACGAGTCCGAATATCTCTACCTGGTCGGCGACATCGTCGACGGCTGGCGATTGAAGCGCTGGTGGTACTGGCCGCAGGCGCACAACGACGTGGTGCAGAAGATCATGCGCAAGGCGCGCAAGGGCACCAACGTCGTCTACGTCCCCGGCAACCACGACGAGGCGGCGCGGCAGTATTGCCAGCTCACCTTCGGCGACGTGCGCGTGGCGGAAGAGGCGATCCACGTCCAGCCCGACGGCAAGAAGCTGCTGATCATCCACGGCGACCAGTTCGACGGCATCGTGCGCTATGCACGCTGGCTCGCGATCCTGGGCGACTGGGCCTACAGCGTGGCGCTGCGCGTCAACACCACCTTCAACTGGGGCCGCCGCAAGCTCGGCTTCAGCTACTGGTCGCTCTCGGCCTACCTCAAGCACAAGGTCAAGAACGCGGTGCAGTTCATCGCCAACTACGAGCAGGCGGTGGCGGGCGAGGCGCGCCGGCGCGGCGTCGACGGCGTGGTGTGCGGCCACATCCATCACGCCGAGATCCGCACCATCGACGGCATCCTCTACTGCAACGACGGCGACTGGGTCGAGAGCTGCACCGCGCTGG
>VBAF01000190.1 GCA_005884705.1 Alphaproteobacteria bacterium | reverse complement strand
CCCGGCCAGCGGTGCTGGCGCAGCCGCGTCATGGCGTCGGGCGACAGCACCTTGGTCGGCAGGCCGTCGACGGTCGCGGCGCGCAGGAAATGGTTGGTGAGCTCGGGAATGTCGTCGAGCCGCTCGCGCAGCGGCGGCAGGCGGATCGGCACGACGTTCAGCCGGTAGAACAGGTCCTCGCGAAACAGCCCCTGCTGGATCAGCCGGCGCAGCTCGCGATGGGTCGCCGCCACGATGCGCACGTTGGCCTTGATCGGCGTGCGGCCGCCGACCGTCATGTACTCGCCTTCCTGCAGCACGCGCAGCAGGCGGGTCTGCGCCTCGGGCGGCATGTCGCCGATCTCGTCGAGGAACAGCGTGCCGCCGGAGGCCTGCTCGAACTTACCGGACGAACGCTGCACCGCGCCGGTGAAGGCGCCGCGCTCATGACCGAACAGCTCGCTCTCGATCAGCTCGCGCGGGATCGCCGCCATGTTGAGCGCCACGAACGGCCCCTTGCGGCGCTTGCCGTAGTCGTGCAGCGCCCGCGCCACCAGCTCCTTGCCGGTGCCCGACTCGCCGGTGACCATCACGGTCAGGTCGGTCGCCATCAGGCGCGCCAAGGCGCGGTAGATCTCCTGCATCGCCGGCGAGCGGCCGATCAGCGGCAGGCGCTCGCCTTCCTCGGGCGGGTGTGTGCCGCGCGGCATGGATGCGGCGGGCGCCGACAGTGCGCGATTCACCACCGAGACCAACTCATTGAGGTCGAACGGCTTGGGCAGGTACTCGAAGGCCCCGCGCTCGGTCGCGCGTACGGCGGTGAGCAGGGTCGACTGCGCGCTCATGACGATGATGCGCAGGTCGGGGCGGAGCTTGCGGATGCGCGGCACCAGGTCGAGGCCGTTCTCGTCGGGCATCACCACGTCGGTGATGACGAGCTGGCCTTCGCCCTCCTGCACCCATTGCCACAGCGTGGCGGCCGCGCCGGTGCTGCGCACCGTGTGGCCCTGGCGGCCGAGCGCCTGGTGGAGGACGGTGCGGATCGCCCGATCGTCGTCGGCGATGAGGATGGTGGCGGCGGTGCTCATGGGATGGCCTGCGGTGACTGCAGCGGCAGCATGACCCTGAAGACGGTCCGGCCAGGCTCACTGTCGTATTCGATCGCGCCGCCGTGGTCGTTGATGATCTTGGCGACCAGCGCGAGGCCGAGGCCCGTGCCGGTCGGCTTGTTGGTGACGAAGGCGTCGAACAGGTGGGCGCGGATCTCGTCGGAAACGCCGCGGCCGTTGTCGCGCACCGAGACGACCAGCGGCAGGTTCACTCGCGCCTGCTGGCCCGGCACCGCAAGGCGCAGGCCGTGCTTGTAGGCGGTCGACAGCTCGATCTCGCGCTCGCCCTCGCCCGGTACCTCGCAGGCGTTCTTCACCAGGTTGAGGAACACCTGGATCAGCTGGTCGCGATCGCCGAACACGTCGGGCAGCGACGGATCATAACTCTCGATGAAACGCACGTTCTTGCCGAAGCCGTTCTGGGACAGGCGGCGCACGTGATTCAGCACCTGGTGGATGTTGAGCGGGTTACGGTCGATCGGCCGGCCTTCGGCAAAGGCCTCCATGCGATCGACCAGGGCGACGATGCGGTCGGTCTCCTCGCAGATCAGGGTGGTGAGCTCGCGCTCGCTGTCCGGCACCGACTGCTCGAGCAGCTGGGCGGCGCCGCGGATGCCCGACAGCGGGTTCTTGACCTCGTGCGCCAGCATGGCGGCGAGCGCGCTCACCGAGCGGGCGGCACTGCGGTTGGACATCTGGCGGTCGATGCTGCGGGCGATCGACTGCTCGACCAGCGACACCGCGACCAGCCCGTCGCTCTCGACGATCGGCGATAGCCGTAGACCGCAGAACCGGTTGCCGATGCGCGGCGAGCTCAAGGTTACGCCGTTCTCGGCGACCGCGCCGCCGCTCGTCAGCACCTGCTCGAGCAATGAGAAGAGCGGCGAATCCTCCGGCACGAACTCGCTGAGAGGATGGCCGACCAGACGCGCGCGGCCGACGCCGAAGAACTGCTCCGCGGAGAGGTTGGCGTAGTGGATGCGGCTGTCGCCATCGACCACCACGACCGCCTCCGACAGCGAATCGAGGATCGCGCTGGGGAACTGATCGGTCAGCAAATCGCTGCGCCGGAGCGGTCGGACGGCCATCTCAGGCAGCCTGCCGTTCGACGGCCGGCAGAAAAAACTCAGCCAGCAAGGCCCGCACCTTCGACGCCTCGGTCTCGCGGTTCACGGCGGCGCGGAACTCGGCCGACGCCGGCAGACCCTTGGAGTACCAACCGAGATGCTTGCGGGCCATGCGCACGCCGGTCTCGCTGCCGTAATGCTCGAGCATCGCCTCGAAATGCATGCGCACCACGGCATACTGCTCGGCAAGCGACGGATCGGCCAGGCGCTCGCCGGTGCGCAGATAGTGGATCGCCTGGTTGAGGAACCACGGCCGGCCATAGGCGCCGCGACCGATCATTACGCCGTCGGCGCCCGACTGCTCGAGCGCCTGGTCGACGTCGTCGAGCGTCTCGATGTCGCCGTTGGCGATCACCGGCAGCGTGGTCGCCGCCTTCACCTCGCGGATGAAGGCCCAGTCGGCATGGCCGTCATAGAAATCGCAGCGCGTGCGGCCGTGCACGGTCAGCATCTTGATGCCGCTCTGCTCGGCGATGCGCGCGAGGTTGGGGGCGTTGCGGTTGGTCGAATCCCAGCCGGTGCGCATCTTGAGCGTCACCGGCAGCTTCACCGCCTTGACGGTTGCCTCGAGGATCTTCGCCGCATGGACCTCGTCGCGCATTAGCGCCGAGCCGGCATGGCCGTTCACCACCTTCTTCACCGGGCAGCCGAAGTTGATATCGATGATCGCCGCACCCCGGTCCTCGTTGAGCCGGGCGGCATCGGCCATCACCTGCGGCTCGCAGCCGGCGAGCTGGACCGACATCGGAAACTCCTCCGGCGAGTTCTTGGCCATCAGCAGCGTCTTGCGGTTCTCGCGCACCATCGCGGCCGAGGCGATCATCTCGGACACGACCAGCCCCGCCCCGCCGCGCTTCACCATCTGGCGAAACGGCATGTCGGTGACACCCGACATGGGGGCCAGGATGACCGGGTCCTTGATATGGATCGGGCCGATTTCTACAGGTCGAAGGCGGGCTGTACGCGTCATACTCTGATCAGTTTATAGGCAACTTGTGCAGTGCACAAATTATGAGCCGAGGAATAGCGGGTCCGGAGGGCCGCTGCAAGACCGACAAAGTGCTATCTAGGGCTTCCATGTCGACCTGCACGGCCCTGATCGTCGCTGCCGGCCGCGGTAGCCGCTTCGGCGGGCCGCTCCCCAAGCAGTATGCCCTGCTGGCCGGCCGGCCGGTCCTGCGCCACACCCTCGAGGCCTATCGAACGGCGCCGCAAATCAACCGGTTGAGGGTCGTGATCGCTCCGGGAGACGAAACTCACTATCAGGCCGCCGTTTATGGCCTCGCCCTGCCGCCACCGGTCCTGGGCGGTAGCAGCCGCCAGCAATCGGTCCTGAACGGGCTGGAGGCGATGGCCGACGACGCGCCCAACTTCGTGGCGATCCATGACGCCGCGCGGCCGTTCGTCAGGGCTGTGGATATCGCAGCCTGCCTGACCGCCGCCTGTGGCCCCGGCGTCGACGGTGCGGTGCTGGGCGTGGCGCTCGCCGACACGATCAAGCGGTCCGATGACGGAGGCGCCATCATCGAGACGGTGCCGCGGGCCCGCCTGTGGCGGGCCCAGACGCCGCAGATCTTCCGCTACGCTGCGCTGCTGCAGGCGCATCGTGCGGCGGCAGCGCTGGGCGCATCGGAAGCGACGGCTCTCACCGACGACGCGGCGGTGGCGGAGCGCGCCGGATTGAAGGTGGTGATGGTCGAAGGCAGCGAGGACAACCGCAAGATCACGACCGCCGAGGATCTCGCCCGCACCGTCGCGATGGAGACCCGCACCGCCCTCGGCTTCGACGTCCACGGCTTCGGGCCAGGCAACGCCGTGATGCTGGGCGGCGTCGCGATCCCGCACACGCACAAGCTCGCCGGACATTCGGATGCGGACGTGGCGCTGCACGCGCTGACCGACGCCGTGCTGGGCACGATCGGCGCCGGCGACATCGGCCAGCATTTCCCGCCGTCCGATCCGCAATGGCGCGGCGTGTCGTCGGACCGCTTCCTGCAGCACGCGGTCGGCCTGCTGGGCGCGCGCGGCGGCCGCATCGTCCATCTCGATCTCACCCTGGTCTGCGAGGCGCCGCGCATCGGCCCGCACCGCGAGGCGATGGCCGGCAGCATCGCCCGTATCGCCGGCATCGATGTCGGACGGGTCAGCGTGAAGGCCACGACCACCGAGGGTCTGGGCTTCACCGGCCGACGCGAAGGCATCGCCGCCCAGGCCGTCGCCACCGTCGAGATCCCGAGGCACTGATGTTCGACCACGAGATCCGCGAGGCCGCCGAGCACGTCCTCGATGTCTGTCGCCGCAGGAAACTCCGGATCGTGACGGCCGAGTCCTGCACCGGCGGCCTGATCGCCGCAGCCCTGACCGCGATCGCCGGCTCCTCCGACGTGGTCGATCGCGCGTTCGTCACCTACTCCAACGAG
>VBAF01000189.1 GCA_005884705.1 Alphaproteobacteria bacterium | reverse complement strand
CGTCGGATGATTGCGCGCCGTCAAAGCGACAACGGACATTGGCGGACCCTCCTTCTGCAGTGCAACAAGCTATTGCTGCACAAGCGAAGTTGCAACGCACCAAATACGATTCACGCACATATAGGTTCCGTGGACACAATATTGTTGCGCGCGCCGCGAAGGCGCATTGACAAGCTTTGCCAGCTAAACGAACGTTTATTCGCTACGGTCCGAGTGGCTGGGAGGACGCGCGATGAAGCTCATGTGGTTCCATTTGATGCCGTACACAGAGCTTCCGGATGACTTCAACAAGAAGCATCCGTCGGTGTGGGTCGACATCCATTCGTCGCTGTTCGACCCACGCCGAGCGCACCACATGTACAACGATTTCATGGACGAGCTCGAATACGCCGCCGAGTGCGGCTTCGACGCCGTCTGCGTCAACGAGCATCACTCGAACGGCTACGGGCTGATGCCGTCGCCCAACCTCATCGCGTCATCGCTGGCCCGCCGCACCACCGACACCGCGCTCTGCGTCATGGGCAACAGCCTCGCCCTCTACAATCCGCCGACGCGGGTCGCCGAAGAGTTCGCGATGATCGACTGCATCTCGGGCGGCCGGCTGATCGCGGGCTTCCCGGTCGGCTCGCCGATGGACACCTGCTACGCCTACGGCCAGAACCCGAGCCTACTGCGCGACCGCTATTACGAGGCGCATGACCTGGTGAAGCGCGCCTGGACCGAGAAGGACACCTTCGCCTTCTCCGGCCGCTTCAACCAGCAGCGCTACGTCAACATCTGGCCGCGCCCGATCCAGAACGACCCGCATCCGCCGATCTGGATTCCCGGCGGCGGCTCGATCGAGACGTGGCGGTGGTGCGCCGAGATGGACTACGTCTACTGCTATCTCTCCTACTACGGCTACAAGGCCGGCCTGACGACCATGCAGGGCTTCTGGAAGGAGATGGAGAAGCTCGGCAAGGACCGCAATCCTTACCGCGCGGGCTTCCTGCAGTTCGTCGGCGTCGCCGAGAGCCGCCAGCAGGCGCTCGATCTCTACACCGAGCCGGCCGAATACTTCTACGGCCGCTGCCTGCATGTCGATCCGCGCTTCGCCCTGCCGCCCGGCTACACCACCGAAGGCACCCAGCGCGCCGGCATCGAGGGCATGATGACCAAGGCCGCCAACCTCGCCAATCCGGCGACCAAGGCGGCGCTCAAGGCGACCAACATGAAGGACATCGTCGACGGCGGCTATGTGCTGATCGGCTCGCCCGACGAGGTGATCGAGCAGATCCGCCATGTCGGCACCAGCCTCAATGTCGGCCATCTGATGCTGCTCTTGCAGTACGGTAACATGAGCAAGGACACCACCAAGTACAACACGCGGCTGTTCGCCGAGAAGGTGATGCCGCATGTGAAGGACATGTTCTCCGACTGGGAGGACAAGTGGTGGCCCAAGCCGATGGCGAAGGGTCAGCGCGCCGCCGTCCCCGCCTTCCGCCCGCAGACCGTCGCCGCGGAGTAGGCCTTGTCACAGCCGCAGACGACCACCGTCGAGGTGAACGGATTTCCCTGCCGCGTCTGGACGAAAGGCAGCGGGCCCAAGCTCGGCTTCCTGGCCGGCTTCGGCGGGCTGCCGCGCTGGGTGCCCTTCCTCGACGAGCTCGCGACGTCACGCACCGTGATCGTGCCATCGCTGCCGGGCTATCCCGGCGCCGGCGGCCACACCGTGCTCGACACCCATCTCGACTGGCTGCTGGCGGTGCGCCAGATCATCGACAAGAGCGGCCTCGCCGGCGCCGATCTGCTGGGCGCCTCGGTCGGCGGCTCGTTCGCCGCCGAGATGGCCGCGCTCTTCCCCGGCCATGTCCGCAAGCTGGCGCTGATCGCGCCGTTCGGCCTGTTCGACGAGGCCGAGCCGGCGGCCGATCCGTGGGCGCAGCGCAAGGACAGTGTCGCGGCGCTGATGTGCGCCGATCCGGCCAACTGGGACGCGCTGGTGGCGCCGCCCGAGGGCGCCAATTCGATCGAATGGCCGATCGAGATGACGCGCGCCGCGGAGGCCGCGGCGCGCGCCTTCTGGCCGCTCGGCAACACCAAGCTCGAGAAGCGCCTGCCACTGATCGAGGCACCGACGCTCGTGCTGTGGGGCGAAGCGGACAAGGTGCTGCCGCCGAGCTATGCGAAAAAATTCGCCGACGGCATCAACCGCTCGACGCGGAGCCAAACCATCGCCGGCGCGGGCCATCTCGCCTATCTCGACCAGCCCGAGGCGGTCGCCAGAGCGGTCCTCGCCCACCTCGCCTGACGCCTTGGCGGTTGCACCCACGGGCCGCGACGCTGTTGTCCGGCGCGTTGGAGTTTCACGGGGGGTGAAAAAATTCGCCGACGGCATCAACCGCTCGACGCGGAGCCAAACCATCGCCGGTGCGGGCCATCTTGCCTATCTCGACCAGCCCGAGGCGGTCGCCAGAGCGGTCCTCGCCCACCTCTCCTGACGCCTGGGTGGTTGCACCCACGGGCCGAGACCATCGTCTTCACCACGCCGGAAGGCCGGCTGGTCAACGTCGGCGACGGCGTCAAGAACCTTGACCGGGTGCAGGAGAACGCCGAGGCCAGCGTGACCTACAATGAGATCGTCACCTTGCTGAACCTGCGCCAGAAGGGCCCGGGCTCGCGCGAGGCGCGCAAGGAAGGCGCCAGGCCTGATTCGACCGACGCCGAGATCGGCCGCTTCACGGTCACCGTGACCGCGGTCGACCTCGCCAACAACAAGGTATAGGTGATCGACGGCCGCGGCGGCCCGATCCGCACCTACGCCGCCAACACGATCGCCAAGCAGAACATGCTGAAGAAGATCAAGGTCGGCGACGTGGTGATCGGCCTGACCACGCCGCTGCTGGTGACGGCGGTCGCGCCGGCGAAGTAGGCCGCTACTCCTTCAGATTCACGGTCTTCCCGACCTCGATCCACTGGCGTACCAGGGTGGCGGTTTGCACCTGGTGGTCCTCCGGCGTGTTGGCGATCGGCTCGTAGCCGAACTCGGCGAGCTTCTTGGCCAGTGCAGGATCGCGCAGCACCTCGGCGATCGCGTCGCGGATGGTGCGGCGGATCTCGATCGGCGTGCCCGGCGGCGCATGCAGGCCCCACACGCTGGTGACGTCGGCGCCCGCCAGCCCCGCCTCGGTGAAGGTCGGGACATCGGGCATCGAGGGATCGCGGTGCGTGCCGGTGACGGCGATCGCCAGCACCTTGCCCGCCTTCACGTAGGGCGCCGCCGAGTTGATGCCGCCATATTGCATCGTGACGTGGCCGCCCAGCAGCGCGTTCAGCGCCGGACCCGAGCCCTTGAACGGCACGTGGAGGATCTTGATGCCCGCCTTGAGGTTCACCATCACGCCGACCAGATGGGTCGAGGCGCCGATGCCGCCTGAGGCGAAGCTCAGCTCCTTGGTCTTGGCGAGCGCAATCAGCTCCTGCAGGTTCTTGGCCGGCACGTCGGGATGGACGATCAGGATTACCGGCCCCTGCGCCACCATGGTGACGGCGCTGAAATCCTTCAGCGTGTCGTAGGGCAGCGAGTCGAGGATCGCCGGGTTCTGGTAGAGCGCATTGTCGGCCAGCAGGAAGGTGTAGCCGTCGGGCTTGGCCTTGCTGACCAGCGACGCGCCGATGACGGCCGACGCATCGGGCTTGTTCTCGATCAGGATCGACACGCCGAGCTTCTTCTCCAGCGCGGGCTGCATCAGCCGCACCAGGTTGTCGGTGCCGCCGCCGGGCGCGCGCGGCACGACGATCTTGATGGTCTCCGAGGGATAGCCGGCGGCGCGGGCGCCACCGACGGCGGCGACGCCGGTCGCCGCGAGGAACAGCCTGCGTGTGAGCGTCATGATCAAAATACCTTCCGCCGACGCCATTTCGCCGGGCGTTCGCCGGGAAAGGCAAGGCCGCTCGCGTCGACGCCGAGATCGACCAGCGACTTGGCGACGCCGATCGCGCAGCGATAGCCCTCGAGCACCGGCACGTCCCAGCCGATCTCGCCGAGCTTCCTCTGCAAAAGCGGCTGCAGCCAGTAGGCGGCCGAACAGCCGAGCACGATCACCTCGGCACCGTCCTCCTCGATCGCTGCGATCGATTCGGTCACCGCGGCATCGAGCATGTCCGATTGCGCGCCGTTCAGGGCGCGCTCGCGCTCGACCTCGATCGGCTTCTCATTGGCGAAGTTGGGGCTCGGCAACGGATAGTTGATGTTGCGGATCGAGGCGCAGCGCTCGGTCATGCGGTACTGCACCACCAGGTGGTACATCTGCATATTGTGGGTCTCGCCGATGTCAACGACGCTGAACTTGTTGCCCAGCAAACCCGCCATGTGCATCTGCGCATGCGCGCACGAGGTCACCGGCATGCGATACTGCCGGCCGAGCTCGCGCGATTCTAGGTAGCCCGGATCGCCGCCGCCCAGCAGCACGATGGCGTTGTACTTGCCGCTCTCACAAGCCTCGCGCACCACGGCCTGGCGATTATAGCCGACCGACAGGAACTCCCATTTGCTCTGCACCGGCCAGTTGCCGTGCGTCGCCGGCGCGCCGGGATGGAGATCCCAGTCGATGCCGTCGAGGAAAGGCTTCGCGTCCTCGTAATTGTAGAGCTGCTGCTCCTTCGGACCGTCGAAGGCGCGCAGCTTGAAGTCACTGCCGGGCGCCAGGCTGAAGGCGTTGATCAGCAGGAAACGGTATCTACTCGGCTGGGCGGACAAAGGCTTTCTCCCCTTTTGTCCGCCGAGCTTGCAATGTCCGTCAGCCGACTGTCACGTCTTCCCAGAAGCCGATCCAGTGATCGACGGGCTTCATCTTGGCCAGTGGCGCCTCGTAGGACCACGCCGCGCGGGGGGTTTTCGCAGCGCCTTCGGCTACGTCGTAGAACTGCACCCCGTGCGGGCATTCGAGATCTCTCGCCGTCTTGGGCGCGATCTTCAACAGCTCCATCCGCACCGCATCGCGCGGAAAGTACACATAGCCGCCGACTTCGAGGGTCTTGTCGCTGTCGGCGATAACCTTGCCTTGCCAGGTGGCTTTCATGGGCTGCTCTCCCAAGTGGATCGCCCATTAGGTGAGCAGCCCACGGCGCGTTTCAAGCAGCAATCTGCGGCTTGAAGCTCGGCTCGGTGGCCTTGACGCTGGGGCGCGCCGCCATCTCGGCCGACCAGCGGTTGCAGTTCGGCGCCCTGTCGGCGATCGCCTTGAGCTCGGCGATGTCGGGAAAATAAGCGTAGAGCGGGTAGAGGTAGAGGTCGGCGACCGTCAGCGAATCGCCCGCCAGGAAGCGATGCTTGCCGAGCTGGCGATCGAAGATCGGCACGACCTCGGCCGTCTTGGCCAGGTACTTCTGCGCCATCTCCGCCGGCACCGGCAGGAAGCCGGCGCGCGCCGCAAAATAGCGCAGCGACGCATTGACCAGCGAATCGGCCACCGCACTCGCCCACTGGTCCCACAGCTTCGGGCCCGGGAAGGCGCGCTCGAGGTAGCGCAGGATCGCGATCGATTCGAAGAGCGTCACGCCGTCGTGCGTGATCGCCGGAATCTTGCCGAACGGATTGAGCGGATCGATCGTGTTGGGCATCGCATCGACCATCTCGTATTCGATGCCCTTCTCGTGGCAGGCCAGCCGCACGGTGCGGGTGAAGGTGCTGGGCGGCAGCCCGTGGATCTTGAGCACAGCCATGATTGCCTCCGTCGTCAGTAGCGGTCGTGCCGGCGCAGCCAGGACATCGTGAACGGCAAACCGTCCTCGTCGCGGCCCTTCGAGGTGATGTCGAGCAGCTGATAGGTGCCGTTCAGCATGTCGAGCCCGCGTGCATAGGTCGAATAGGTGCGGTAGATCGCGCCGTCGTCGCCACACCGGAACGCGCTGAGGCCGGGATTCTCCTGGCCGTGCGGCTTGATGGTGCCGAAATTGTAGGCCTTCGCCGCCTCGTCCGGCGGGAACGACACGGCGAAGTCGAAGTTGAAGTCGTTGCCGAGTGACGACACCCAGCGCAGATTCCAGCCCATGCGCTTGGCGTAAGCCTCGAGCTTGTCGATTGGCGCGCGCGACGCCAGCACGAAGGCGGTGTCGCGATGCGCCAGATGCACGTCGATGCCGTTGAAATTGTCGGTCCAGAACGAGCAGCTTGGGCAGCCCTCGTTCCAGTCGGGCCCGAACATGAAGTGCTGGACGATGAGCTGGCCCTTGCCATCGAACAGATCGGCGAGGGTCACCTTTCCCTCCCGAGCCTCGAAGACATAGTTCTTCTCGACCTTGACCCAGGGCAGCGCGCGACGCTCGCCGGCGAGTTCCTCGCGCAGCCTGGTGAATTCCTTCTCCTTCGCCAGAAGCGCCTTGCGCGCCTCCAGCCACTCGGCTTCGGAAACGATGCGATGGGTCATGCTGTCCTCTGCACGTAGATCTCGAGCTTGTCGAACGAGCCCGTCCAGCCTTCGATGTGAGCGTTGCAGCTCGCCGTGTCGGCGAACGGGCCGTGGATCAGGGTGAGCTCGGTCTTGTCGCCGAGCGCACGGAACTCCAGGTGCACCGTCGTCTCGTGGCCGCGCGGGCTGGTGAAGTCCGCCGTCTCGTGATGCGCCCAGGTGAAGACCAGGCGCTCGGGCCGCTTGACCTCGACATACTTGCCGGACGTCACGAAATTGCGCGACGCATTGCGACCGCGCAGTTGCCACGCACCGCCGGGTTGCACGTCGAGCTTCACCTCGTCGACATGGACGTTGGACGGGCACATCCACTGGATGAAGTTCTGCTCGACGACCCAGGCGTCGAAGACGCGCTCGCGCGGGGCGTTGAACACGCGCACGAGGCGCAGGGTCTTGTCGTCAAGAACGGCGGCCACGGCGCTTCTCCTTGGCTGGTTTCGGAGCGGTACGGGCGAGGAAGGCATCGAGTCGATCGAACTGCTGCTCCCAGAAGCGCCGGTAGAACTCGATCCAGTCGGCGGCGGCGCGCAACCCCTCGCCGCGCAGCGCGCAGCGGCGCCACTGCGCCTCGGCGCTGCGCTCGATCAGGCCGGCCTGGGTCAGCACCTTGAGGTGCCGCGACACCGCCGGCAGCGACATCTCGAACGGTTCGGCGAGCTCGCCCACCGTCGCATCGCCGCTGGCGAGCCGCGCCAGGAGCGCCCGGCGGGTCGGGTCGGCGAGGGCTTGAAAGGTCTGGGACAGCGCGTCCATATTTAACCAATATGTTAAATACAAAGCGGCGTCAAGTCTGATTACCTGCTCGGTATTCGACCCTACCCAGCCGTGGGCGCATGTCTGTCGATCGGCCTGGCGTAGAGGCGCTCATAGGAGCGCACCACCGAAGTGGCGCGCTCCTATGAACTATCCCCGCTTCCAGCTCGTGCCCTTAGGCCCATCCTCGAGGATCACGCCCTTGGCTTTCAGGTCGTCGCGCAGGCGATCGGCCTCCTTGAAGTCCTTCGCCTTGCGTGCCGCCTCACGAGCGGCAATCGCCGTCTCGATCTGCGCCTCGGTCGGTCCACCCGTGCCGACCGGAGTCCAGCGAAACCACGCCTCGGCATCGTGCTGCAGCAGGCCGAGCGCCTGCCCGCCCGCGAGCAGTTCGCCCGGCGCGTCGAGCTGATGCATCGCGCTGATCGCCAACGGCGTGTTGAGATCGTCCGACAAAGCATCCTCGACCGAAGCCGGCACGGCATCGGCCCGCGTCACTCGCTTGCCGCGCAGCGCGCCGTACCAGCGATCGAGCGTCGCCTTGGCCTGTTGCAGCCCGTCGTGCGTGAAGTCGAGCGGCTGGCGGTAGTGCGAGGACATCAGCAGCAGCCGGATCGCCTCGCCGGGATACTGGTCGAGCAGCTCGTGCACGGTGAAGAAGTTGCCCAGCGACTTGCTCATCTTCTCGCCGGAGACGTTCACGAAGCCGTTGTGCATCCAGTACTTGGCCATGAGGGCGTGGCCGAACGCCGAGCGGCTCTGCGCGATCTCGTTCTCGTGGTGCGGGAAGATCAGGTCGATGCCGCCGGCGTGGATGTCGAAGGTCTCGCCCAGCAGGCTGCCGCTCATCGCCGAGCATTCGATGTGCCAGCCCGGGCGGCCGCGACCCCATGGACTCACCCAGCCGGGCTGCGCCTCGGCCGAGGGCTTCCACAGCACGAAGTCGGCCGGGTCCTTCTTGTAGGGCGCGACCTCGACCCGGGCGCCGGCGACCAGCTCGTCGCGGCTGCGGGAACAGCACGTGGCCTTCGGCGGCATAGGCGTGGCCGCGCTCGATCAGCCGTCCGATCAGCGCGATCATCTGGCCGACATACTCGGTCGCCCGCGGTTCGTGGTCGGGCGCGAGCGCGCCCAGCCGCGTCATGTCGCCCTGGTAGGCCGAGCCGGTGCGGGCAGTGAGCGCCGCGATCGGCTCCTTGTTGTCGGCGGCGCGCACGATGATGCGGTCGTCGATGTCGGTGATGTTGCGCACGTAGCTGACGCGCGGGTAGCGCCGCTTCAGCAGCCGATAGAGCACGTCGAACGCCACGACAGGGCGCGCATTGCCGATATGGACGTAGTCGTAGACCGTCGGGCCGCAGACATACATCCGGACATGCGCCGGATCGATCGGCACGAACGGTTCTTTGTCGCGCGACAGTGTGTTGTAGATGACGAGTTGGTCTTTGGGGGACATCGCCCCTTACTCCCGATTGCAGACGTGAACGAAGGCTGACCGGCCCGGAACGGGCGTCAGGCCTCGAAACATCGCGGGAGGAAGACGAACGACATGGCGCCTGTTTATACGAAGCGTTCGTGCCGCGCAAACCCGCTCACACGGAATCCTCTGCTTCAGGCCGCCTGGCCGCGCAGCCGCGCCTCCGCCTTGGCGCGACCGATCAGCGGCAGGAGCTTGGCCATCTCGGGTCCGGTTTCCCGTGCCGTGAGCGCCAGCCGCAGCGGATGGAACAGCGCCCGCCCCTTGCGGCCCGAAGAGCCGACAAGCCCCGACGTCCAGCCCTTCCACGTGGCCTCGTCCCACGGCTCGACCGGAAGCTTGTCGGCCGCCTCGGCGAGGAACGGCGCGTCCTCGAGCACCGGGACGATCGGCCCAGCGACCACCTGCTGCCAGAGCATCGCGTCGTCGAGCGTCGTGAGGTTGCCACGCACGGCGAGCCACAGTGCCTCGTTGATCTCTGCCGACAGCCGCGCACGCACGGCGTCGTAGGGCATCGCATGCAAGGTGCGGGCGCTGAGATGCGCCAGCTCCTCCTCCGAAAAGCGCGCCGCTGCGCGGCCGACGCGCGCAAAGTCGACGGTGTCGATCAGCGGTTCGAGCGATGTCACCGGCTCGACCGGATCGGCGGTGCCGAGCCGCGCTAGCAGAGCGGTGATCGCCATCGGCTCGGTGCCGCGCTCGCGCAGGTCGGCGATCGACAGCGAGCCGGTGCGCTTGCTCAAGCCCCCGCCCGCGGCATCGACCAGCAGCGGCAAATGGGCGAAGGCCGGCACCGGCCCACCCAGCGCCTGGAACATTTGGATTTGCGCGCCGGTGTTGGTGACATGGTCCTCGCCGCGGATCACGTGGGTGATCGCGAAGTCGAGGTCGTCAACCACCGAGGTGAAACTGTAGAGGTAGGAGCCGTCGGCGCGCACCAGCACCGGATCGCTCTGGCTCGCCTCGTCGACATGCTGGGCCCCGCGCACCAGGTCGTCCCAGCGCACCTCCTGCGGGTCGAGCTTGAAGCGCCAGTGCGGCTTGCGGCCCTCCGCCTCGAGCTTGCGGCGCGCCGTGTCGTCGAGCTTGAGCGCTGCGCGGTCGTAGACCGGCGGGCGGCCCTGGGCGAGCAGCCGGCGACGTCTAAATTCCAGCTCCTCCGGCGTCTCGTGGCAGGGATAGAGCCGGCCTGATGCGACCAGCGTGTCGCGCGCGCGGTCGTAGTGCGCGAGTCGGTCGGACTGACGTTCCTTGATGTCCCAGCCGAGGCCGAGCCACGTCAGGTCGCCTTCGATCGCCGCCTCGAACTCCGGCCGGCTGCGCTGCCGGTCGGTGTCGTCCAGGCGCAGGATGAACTTGCCGCCGTAGCGGCGGGCATAGAGCCAGTTGAGCAGCGCTGCCCGCACGTTGCCCACATGCAGCAGCCCGGTGGGACTCGGCGCAAAACGGACGACCGGCGGGGGCATGGCGGGACTTGTGACGGCGGCGGAATGGCGGGTCAAGCGGCGGTGCGCTAGGCTGGCCGCCAGTACGGTTGAAGTACGCGTATCGACGGCCTGTCACGGCACGCCGCGATCGGCCGCTCAGCGAGCGTTCCAACATAAAAAAACCGACTTAACAGGAAGGCATCACATGAAACGCCGTCATCTGCTTGCGGCCGGCATCGGCGCGCTTGCGGCGCCCGCCATCGCGCGCGCCGACGCAAAGTTTCCCGATCGCACCATCCGCCTCATCGTGCCGTTCCCGGCCGGCGGGGCCACCGACATCGTTGGCCGCATGTTCGCCGACAAGCTGACCCATCTCCTCGGGCAGACCGTGATCGTCGACAACAAGAGCGGCGCCGCCGGCTCGATCGGCGCCATGGAGGTCAAGAACGCCAAGCCCGACGGCTACACGCTGCTGGTCGCGACCTCGTCGACGCACGCCATCAACCCGACTGCGTTCGTCAATCCGCCCTACGACCCGATCAAGGACTTCACGCCGATCGCCTCGGTCTGCGTCAACCCGCTGGTGTTCTTCTCCAATCCGTCGCTGCCGCCCTCGATGATGGAGCTGGTCCAGCTGATGAAGCAGAACCCCGGCAAGTATTCGTACGGCTCGGCCGGCGTCGGCAGCATCATTCACCTCGCCGTTGAATACCTCAAACGCTCGGTCGGCGGCATGGATGTGGTGCACGTGCCCTACAAGGGCGGCGCGCCGGCCATCCAAGACGTGATCGCGGGCAACGTCGCCTGGTCCATGGAGACCTTCAGCACGACGCTACCGCTGCATCGGTCGGGCAAGCTCAGGATCCTCGCCTTCTGCCATTCCAAGCGCGCGCCGATCGCGCCGGAGATCCCGACCATGATCGAGGCCGGCGTGAAGGACTACGAGGCCTACACCTTCAGCCTCATCCTGGGTCCGCCCGGGATGCCGCAGGATGTCATCGACACGCTCGACAAGGCGAGCCGCCAGGCGATGGCCGATCCTGCGACCATCAAGTTCCTCGAGGGCAACGCCGCCATTCCGACACCCGACACCACGCCCGCACGCACCGCGCAGTTCATCAAGGAGGAGCTAGCCAAGTGGGCGCCAGTCATCCGCGACGCCAACGTCAGGATCGCCTAGCGAGCCCTGACGCACTGGGGTTCGGGATTTCTGTTGCAGCGCGTGTGCATCCCCCGGGGGTCATGCTAGTAATGGGCATGGATTCCCAGGGAGTAGTGGCATGAAGCGTCGTCAACTCATCGTCGCGGGTGCGAGCGCCATCGTCGCCCCGGCCATTGCGCGCGCCCAAGCCAAGTATCCCGAACGCACGATCCGCCTGGTGGTGCCGTTCGCGCCGGCCGGCCCGACCGACATCATCGGCCGCAAGGTCGCGGAGAAGATGACCGCGCTGCTGGGCCAGACGATGATCGTCGACAACAAGTCCGGCGCCGCCGGCTCGATCGGCGCGGTCGAGGTCAAGAACGCCAAGCCAGACGGCTATACGCTGTTGTTCGCGCCGTCCTCGACCCATGCCGTCAATCCGACCGCGTTCGTCCATCCGGCCTACGACGCGGTGAAGGACTTCACGCCGATCTCCTCGATCTGCGTCAACCCGCTAGTGCTTGTGACCCATCCCTCGATGCCCGATTCGGTGATGGGCCTAGTCGAGCTGATGAAGAAGAATCCGGGCAAATACTCCTACGCCTCGTCCGGCAACGGCAGCATCCTTCATCTCTCCACCGAGTACTTCAAGCGCGAGGTCGGCGGCATCGACGTCGTGCACGTGCCGTACAAGGGCTCGGGACCGGCGCTGCAGGACGTCATGGCGAACAACGTCCAGTGGATGTTCGAGACCTTCAGCACCACCCTGCAGCAGCATCGCGCCGGAAAGCTGCGCATCCTGGCCTACGCCCACACCAAGCGGGCGCCAATTGCGCCGGAGATCCCGACCATGATCGAGGCCGGCGTGAAGGACTACGAGGCCTATACCTTCAATCTGGTCCTGGGGCCCGCCAACACGCCCAAGCCGGTCGTCGACGTGCTCGACCAGGCGTCGCGCAAGCTGATGAGCGATCCCGACATGATCAAGTTCCTCGAGGACATTGCGGCGGTGCCGACAACCGACACCTCGCCGGAGCGCACCGCCAAATTCATCAAGGACGAGATCGCCAAGTGGGCGCCAGTCATCAGGGCGGCCGGCGTCCGCATCGAATAGCGGCGAATCGAAGAGCGCTATTTCGGCGGGGTCAGCGGCGCGGGCTGGCCGGTCGCCGCGGGCGACATCGGATCCATGCCGGGTATGATGGTCGCGCTGCCCGGCCCGTAGCCGGCACCGGTGTGCGCGCCCTCGCTTGGGACCATGACGGCGCCCGGTGCATTGGCGCCGCGGCTGCTGATGTAATAGCCCGCCACGGCGTTCGAGCTCTCGCCGGAGGTCTTGGCTTGAACGTCGATCTCGCCGATTCGCTGGCCATTCTTGTCCAGCCGGTAGCCCTGGGCATCGAGGCGCATGTCCTCGTTGTCCAGGACGGCGCCGTCCGCTTCCTTGCGGTACGGCGCCGGGTACTGGATCGTCTTGTAGTCAGGCACCGGGAGATTGCAGGCGCCCAGGCAAACGCCGCTGAGCAGCGCGGCAACGACACGAACAGACGCCATCAATCTCCCCCATGGCCAGAACTCTAGGGCTGGGTCGACTGCGGGCTGATGATGTTGCCCCGCGCGTCGAGCCGGTTCCCCTGGCCATCATAGCGGAAACCATACTCATCCCTAAAGGCCTGAACGCCGGCCGGGGGCGGCGGCGGGGCGGCCGGCACATAGGCCGGCTGTGGGTAGATGGCAGGGCTCGCCGCGTAGGCCTGGTCGGCCCGGAAGCGGCGGGCATCGACCTCGCGGCCGACGCAGCGGGCGTAAGGCGGGCTGGCCGGGTCGAGGCCGTAGGAATAGCAGGCATCGCGGGCGTCGGCGGCGAGCTGGGCCTCAGCATAGCTGGCCGGGACCCGGCCGCGCAGGCGGGCGGCCTGCTCGCGTTCGACACAGCGATTGTAGGCGATTGTGCCCGGCACGAAGCCGAAATCGACGCAGGCTGCCGCCGACGGCGAGCCGACGAGGACGGGACCGGGCGCCGCCGGGATGGCGGCCGTGGTGGTGGAACTATAGGAACAGGCACCGGCCACAAAGCCGATTGCCGCCATAGCGAATGCGGTGCGAACCATCGAACGCTCCTTTTAGCGAATGGCCTGACGCGCCAACGCGGAAGGTCGGGGCAGGTTCCGCTCAGGCCGCCTTCTTCAGCACCCCGTCGCGCAGCTCGCGCCGCAGGATCTTGCCGACCTCCTTGGCGCAGTAGGCGGCCAGCGCCTCCTTGGTCAGGCTGTTGTCGCGGCGCACGACGAACAGCATCACCGCCTCCCCCGACTTCTCGTCCGGCACGCCGACCGCGGCGCATTCCAGCACGCCGGGGTGGCTGGCGACGACATCCTCGATCTCGTTGGGGAACACCTTGAAGCCCGAGACCACGATCATGTCCTTCTTGCGATCGACGATCTTGACGTAGCCGCGCGCGTCCATCACGCCGATGTCGCCCGACTTGAAGTAGCCGTCGGGCGTCATGACCTTGGCCGTCTCGTCGGGCTGCTGCCAGTAGCCGCTCATCAGCTGCGGGCCCTTGATCGCGATCTCGCCCGCCTCGCCGAGTGGCACCTCGTTGCCGGCATCGTCCAGGATCTTGATCCAGACATTGGGCAACGGCAGGCCGATCGTGCCGGTGTAGGCCGCCGAATCGGTCGGGTTGCAGGTGACGCCGGCCGACGTCTCGCTGAGGCCATAGCCTT
>VBAF01000188.1 GCA_005884705.1 Alphaproteobacteria bacterium | reverse complement strand
CCTGCTCGTCGTAGGTCCAGGTGACGACCGCCATCTCGTCGACGCCGACCTGGTCCTTGAGCGCGACGATGCGGGCCATGACTTGCGGTCCGGTGCCGACGAAGGAATCGCGGCGGATCTTCTCGATGCGCGCCGGGTCCGCCGCGGCGAGCTGCTTGGCCGCATCGTCGGGCGAGACCAGAGGCCCCAGCAGGCCGCGGTCGCGGTTGATGCGGCTCAGCACGCGCGAGGTGAGGTGGTACTGCGCCTCCTCCATGGTCGGCGCGGCGAGCGCCCAGACGCAGAGACCGCTGCGCGGCGCCGGATGGCGCGCGCTCGGCTTGTAGGTGCGCTTGTAGAGATCGATCGCGCGCTCGCCGCCTTTGCCGTCGCTGAAGAACCAAGCGTAGCAGTAGGGCAGGCCGAACAGCGCCGCGACCTGCGCGCCATAGTCGGAGCTGCCGAGGATCCAGATCTCGGGCGCGGTCGGGCCGTTGGGATAGGCCTTCACCTTGGCGAAGGGATGGCCGGCGACCAGCGGCTCGTCGTGCACCCAGGCCATCAGGTCGCGGATATCGGAAGGGAAATGCTCGGGCCGTTCGTTGGCCAGCGGATTGAGGGCATAGGCGGTAAGGCCATCGGAGCCCGGCGCGCGGCCCAGCCCCATGTCGATGCGGCCGGGCGCCAGAGCATCGAGCACGCGGAACACCTCAGCCACTTTGAAGGCCGAGTAGTGCGGCAGCATGATGCCGGCGCTGCCGATCCTGATCCGCTCGGTGGTGGCGGCGATCGCGGCCATCACGATCTCCGGCGCGGTGCCGACGATGGTCGGATGGTTGTGGTGCTCCGACACCCAGAACCGCTCGTAGCCCAGCCCCTCGCAATGCCTGGCGAGGGCCACGGTGTTGCGGATCGATTGTTCGTGCGGGCGGCCGGCGACGGCGACGGACTGGTCGAGAACGGAAAGATGCATTGCCGGCAACTTAAGGAGTCGATGTCGGTTGTCCACCTGAGGACGAGAGGAGAGAGCCATGGCTGTTTCGAAGGTCGTCGGGATTGACCACATCTCGATCAGGGTCAGGGACTATGCGAAGTCCAAGGCCTTCTATTCCAAGCTGTTCGGGTTCCTGGGGTTCGAGATCTCGGACGAGTACCCCAACACGATCGGCTGGACCAACGGCAAGACGCGCTACTGGATCGCGCCGGCCGAGGGCCGCAAGGCCTACAGGATCGGCGATGTCGGCCTGCACCACTACGCCTTCCAGCTGCGCAACCGCCGCGACGTCGATGCGCTGCAGGCCTTCCTCGAGAAGGAGAAGGTGAAGATCGTCGACCCGGCCGACGAGTACTACGAGGACTACTACGCCGTGTTCTTCCTCGATCCCGATGGCCTTAAGCTCGAGGGCATGAGGTATGGCGAGCCGACGGCGAAAAAAAAGAAAAGGAAATCAAAGGCCTAAATCGCTAATTGCGAATCACTTGCAATACAATTTGGAGGCCCTATATTGGAAATATTCTAAAGTATAATGACGGAGCGTTTCCATGCTGACGATTGGCGACAAGTTTCCTGCTTTCGACCTCAAGGCGGTCGTGACGAGCGATCCCAAGACTGCCTTCACGCCGATCACCGACAAGACCGACGCGGGCAAATGGAAGGTCGTGTTCTTCTGGCCGAAGGATTTCACCTTCGTCTGTCCGACCGAGATTGCGGCCTTCGGCAAGCTCAACAAGGAGTTCAACGAGCGCGACGCGGTGGTCTACGGCGTCTCGACCGATTCGGAATTCGTCCATCTCGCCTGGCGCCAGAACCATCCCGACCTGAAGACGCTGCCATTCCCGATGCTGGCCGACCTCAAGCGCGAGCTGTCGAGCGCGCTCGGCATCCTCGACAAGGCCGAGGGCGTCTGCCTGCGCGCGACCTTCATCGTCGATCCCGACGACATCATCCGCTTCGTGTCGGTCAACGACCTGGCGGTCGGCCGCAATCCGCAGGAAGTGCTGCGCGTGCTCGACGCGCTGCAGACCGACGAGCTTTGCCCCTGCAACTGGCAGAAGGGCGAAGAGGTCCTGAAGGCGGCATAGGAGGCGATCATGTCCATCGACACCCTGAAGGACCGGCTGCCGGACTATGCGCGTGACCTCAAGCTCAACCTGTCGAGCCTGGCATCCGAGCAACTCCTCGGCCCGCAGCAGAAGGCCGGCAGCTTCATCGCCGCCGCGCTCGCCGCCAACCACGCGCCGACGACGCAAGCCGTCGTCGCTGCCTTTGCCGGCGAGCTCGCGGCCGAGGCGCTGAACGCGGTCAAGATCGCGGCATCGCTGATGGCGATGAACAACATCTACTATCGCTTCGTCCATCTGGTGCCGGTGTCCGACTACAAGACCCTGCCGGCCAAGCTGCGCATGACTGCGATGGCCAAGCCCGGCGTCGACAAAACCGACTTCGAGCTGTGGTCGCTGGTCGTCTCGGCGGTCAACGGCTGCGGCATGTGCCTCGAGGCGCACGAGAAGGTCTGCCGCGAGCACGGCCTGTCGGCCGAGCAGATCCAGGCGGCGGTGCGCATCGCGGCGACGGTGCACGCTGTCGCCCGCACCCTCGCCGCCGAAGAAGCCCTGGTGCCCGCGGCGTTGGATCGCGCAGCCTAGAAGCGCCATTGGAGCCGATGCGATTCGACGGCGCCGCCGGGAAAGGGTAGAACTCCAGCACCATCGCAGTGTTTCGGCGGCGATGGCTGAGAGATCCGTGTGCTCCCGCCCAAGACGAGAGGTGCACACGCCGCTGGGGGCCGTATCGCCCGTCTTGCTCCGCCTTTTCCCGATCCT
The DNA here is from genome assembly GCA_005884705.1 of Alphaproteobacteria bacterium. Taxonomy (GTDB): domain Bacteria; phylum Pseudomonadota; class Alphaproteobacteria; order Reyranellales; family Reyranellaceae; genus Reyranella. The sequence continues at coordinate 1,548 of VBAF01000188.1, read as the reverse complement.
GTCGATCGTCGGCTGCGCGTCATCGCGTAGGGCCTGTTTGAAGGCCGGCGGCTCGCCGGCCGAAAGGACAATATGAACATTCCAACCAACACGAAGCCCTGGATCCAGGGCGCGGTCGTCGGCGCCGTTGCGGCCGCCATCATCGGCTTCAGCTGGGGCGGCTGGGTCACCGGCGGAAGCTCCGACAAGCGCGCCGCGGTGGCCGCGCATGACGCCACCGTCTCGGCCCTGGCCTCGATCTGCGCCGATCGCTTCCGCGCCCAGGTCGACGCTGCGGGCAAGCTGGTCGAGCTCAGCAAGACCAGCTCGTGGGATCGCGGCAACTTCATCGAGAAAAGCGGCTTTGCGCTGATGCCGGGCAACAAGACGGCCGATTCCGATGTCGCCCGCGCCTGCGCCGAGAGCCTGGCGGTCGTGACCACGCCCAAGACCTGAGCGATCACGGTATTCCGATCGTGACCGAGAGAACGGTCGATCTCGACAAGCATCGGGGGTTGGCGGCGCAAAAGGCCACTGACCTCCGGCGCCTGCTGACCGAGGTCGAGGCCAACGCCCAGGACCTGCGGCAGCGTCAGAACGAGCTCGAGACGCAGCTCGCCGCGGCGCCGGCGGCGAGCTGGCCCGAGGCGTGTGAAAAAGCACGCTACCTGCTAGGACTCTTGGCGGCGATGCTGCCGCCCGAGGACACGCGCCGGCGCAAGCTGGTCGCCGCCGTGCTCGAAGATTTCGATCGGTTGACGCACCAACCCTGACGGCCTTGTCCTCGCTCGACGGCATGCTCGACAGCTTCACCCAGAGGAAGAGCGTCACGGTCAACCTCGCGGTCTGATCAGGCCGGCACGCGCTGGTGGAAGTCGGTCGCGCCCTGATAGGCGTGGCCGATGCGGTAGAGCAGGGCCTCGTCGAACGGCCGGCCGACCAGCTGCAGGCCGATCGGTGCGCCGTTCGTGTCGAAGCCGCACGGCACGGAGAGCGCCGGCACGCCGAGCGTGTTGAACGGGCGGGTGAGGCCGGTGAAGCCCGCCACCATCTTGAGCACCGCCGGTCCGCCCTTCTCCTCCGTGTCGGTCTCCGCCAGTGTCGGGATGGGGAATGGGATGGCCGGCAGCACGATGGCATCGACGCTGTCGAGCGACGTCGCCAGGAACTCCTTCACGAAGTGGGCGCGCAGGCGCAGCGCGTCGATGTACTGCGTCGCCGGGATGAAGAAGCCCGCCTCCATGCGCGTGCGCACCTGGTTGGCGTAGAGCTCGGGCGTCTCCTCCATCCATGGCCTATGCATCGCCGCGGCCTCACATTTCACCATCACCTCGGCGGCGCGATAGAGCGCAGTGAAGTCGGGCAGCGTGACCGAGGAGATTTTTGCACCAAGCTTGCCGAGCGTGTCGGCAGCCGCCTGGATGGCGGTGCCGATTTGCGGATCGGCGTCCGGCAACGCGAGGCCGATCTTCAGTCCCGCGACGCCGCCTTCTAGCTGCGCCTCGTAGTCGGGTACCGGCTTCTCGCTGGTCGTCGAATCGTCGGGATCGGGACCGGCGATCGCGGCCA
>VBAF01000623.1 GCA_005884705.1 Alphaproteobacteria bacterium | reverse complement strand
GCGCGCGACGGCGAGGCCATCCTGGCGCTCGACGGCAAGACCTACATGCTCGATCCCAGCGTCGCGGTGATCGCCGATTCGAAGGCCGCGCACGGCATCGGCGGCGTGATGGGCGGCGAGGACACCGGGGTCGCTGAGGACACCACCGAGGTCTTCCTCGAGGTCGCCTACTTCACGCCGCTCGGCGTCGCCGCCACCGGTCGCAAGCTCGGCATCCAGTCCGACGCGCGTTACCGCTTCGAACGCGGTATCGATCCACAGTCGGTCGAATGGGGAACGGATGTCGCCACGCGCCTGATCCTCGATCTGTGCGGCGGCGAGGCGAGCGAGATCACCACGAGCGGCGTGATGCCCGACTGGCAGCGCAGCTACACGCTCCGCCCCGACCGGGTGAAGACGCTGACCGCGATCGAGGTGTCGGCGCAGAACACCGCCGACATCCTGACCAAGCTGGGTTTCGGCATCGCCGGCAGCGGCCCGTGGAGCGCCGCCGTGCCGTCGTGGCCGCGTCCACGGCTTCGACCACATCCCGACCACGTCTCTGCCGCAGCTCTCCGCCACTTCCAGGCCGGTTCGCACGCCGATGCAGCGCCGCGTGCCCCAGGCGCGGCGGGCGCTCGCGGCGCGCGGGCTGAGCGAGGCGGTCACCTGGTCCTTCCTGCCGCGCGCCAAGGCCGAGCGCTTCGGCGGCGGCGGCCCGGATCTGCGGCTGCTCAATTCGATCGACGCCACGCTCGACACCATGCGGCCGTCGATCCTGCCCAACCTGATCGACGCCGCCGCCCGCAACGAGGCGCGCGGACTTTCCGATCCCGCCCTGTTCGAGGTCGGCCCGGTCTACAAGGATGCGACGCCGGCGGGCCAGCGCCTGGTCGCGGCCGGCTTGCGCCACAACATGGCGGTGCCGCGCAATTGGGCGGGCCCGACGCGCCCGGTCGACGCCTTCGACGCCAAGGCCGATGCGCTGGCGGTGCTGGCGGCGATCGGCGCGCCCGACAATCTCAGCGCGCAGTCCGGCGCGCCGGACTGGTACCACCCCGGCCGCTCCGGCGTGATCAAGCTCGGCGACCGCGTGATGGCGCATTTCGGCGAGCTGCATCCGCAGATCCTGGCCGACGCCGACCTCAAGGGTCCGGTTGCCGCCTTCGAGGTGTTCCTCGAGGCGCCGCCGCTGCCCAAGCAGAAGGCGACCAAGGCGCGGCCCAAGCTGGTGCTGTCGCCCTTCCAGCCGCTCGAGCGCGACTTCGCCTTCCTGGTCGATGCCGACGTAGAAGCCGACAAGCTGGTGCGCGCCGCGCGCAACGCCGACAAGGCGCTGGTCACCGCCGTGCGGGTGTTCGACGTCTATGCCGGCAAGGGCGTGCCCGACGGCAAGAAGTCGCTCGCCATAGCCGTCACCCTGCAGCCGATGGAGCGCACGCTCACCGATGCCGAGATCGAGGCCGTCTCGAACAAGATCGTGGCGCAGGTGACCAAGGCAACGGGAGCCGTGCTGCGTGGGTAGTCCTTGTCGTCCTGAGCGAAGCGAAGGACCTAAGGGTCCGACAGCGCGGTGTGGAAGCGCTAGATCCTTCGCTTCGCTCAGGATGACAGAATTCGTTTGCTGTAGGTTCCAAGTCCGATGACCGACCTGTCGTTGATCCGCAATTTCTCGATCATCGCCCATATCGACCATGGCAAGAGCACCCTGGCCGACCGCCTGCTGATGCGCTGCGGGGCGGTGACCGAGCGCGAGTTCCACGACCAGATGCTCGATTCGATGGACATCGAGCGCGAGCGCGGCATCACCATCAAGGCGCAGACCGTGCGGCTCAACTATCCGGCGCTGGACGGCAAGACCTACGTGCTGAACCTGATGGACACGCCGGGCCATGTCGACTTCGCCTACGAGGTCAGCCGCTCGCTCGCCGCCTGCGAGGGCTCGCTGCTGGTGGTCGACGCGAGCCAGGGCGTCGAGGCACAGACCCTGGCCAACGCCTATCATGCGATCGAGGCCAACCACGAGATCATCCCGGTCCTCAACAAGATCGACCTGCCGTCCG
>VBAF01000187.1 GCA_005884705.1 Alphaproteobacteria bacterium | reverse complement strand
GGCGCGCATGGCGGGCGGGCTGGCCGACGACCTCGCGACCACCGTGCTGCTCGCCACCGACAAGCCGGTGCTGGCAGCACCGGCGATGAACGTCCGGATGTGGACGCACGCGGCGACCCAGGCCAACGTCGAGACGCTCAGGAAGCGCGGCATCCAATTCATCGGGCCCAATGACGGCGCCATGGCCTGCAACGAATACGGCCCGGGCCGCATGTCGGAGCCGGAGGAGATCGTCACCGCCATCGAAGCGCTGCTGACGACGGAGAAGCCGCCGCTCGAAAGGCCACCCCTCGAAAGGCCATTGGCCGGCAAGCGTGCGCTGGTTACCTCGGGTCCGACGCGCGAGGCGATCGACCCGGTGCGCTACATCTCCAACCATTCCTCGGGCAAGCAGGGCCATGCGATCGCCGCGGCGCTGGCCCAGCTCGGCGCCGACGTGACCCTGGTCAGCGGGCCGGTGGGCGTTGCCGATCCGGCCGGCGTGACGGTGGTGAAGATCGAATCGGCCGAGCAGATGCTGGCGGCCTGCCTGGCGGCCGGCAAAGTCGATGTCGCGGTCTGCGCCGCCGCCGTTGCCGACTGGAAGATGGCCAAGCCTGCCTCGGCCAAGATCAAGAAGAAGGCCGGCAGCGCGCCGCCCGCGCTCGAGCTCGCGCCCAATCCCGACATCCTGGCGACCCTCAGCAAACCCGGGCCGAAGCGGCCCGCGCTGGTCGTGGGCTTTGCCGCCGAGACCGAAAACCTGGTCGCCAACGCCATCGAGAAGCGCACCCGCAAGGGCTGCGACTGGATCGTCGCCAACGACGTCTCGCCCGCCTCGGGCACCTTCGGCGGCGAGCGCAACACCGTCCATCTCATCACCGCGCAAGGCGTGCAGGATTGGCCGACCCTGTCGAAGGAGCGGGTCGCCATGCAGCTCGCCGGCGCGATCGCCCTCCATCTGACGCGCAAGCGGCCTGCCGAGGCGGCCGAGTGAGCGCCGAGACCGTCGAGATCGAGATCGTCCGCCTGCCTCACGGTCGCGACCTGCAACTGCCGGACTACGCCACCGCGGCGGCGGCCGGCGCCGACCTGCTGGCCGCGATCGAGGCCGACATCGAGCTCAAGCCGCTGGAGCGGCGGATCGTGCCGACCGGCATCTCGATCGCCCTGCCGCTGGGCTTCGAGGCCCAGGTCCGGCCCCGCTCGGGGCTGGCCGCCAAGAACGGCATCACCGTGGCCAACGCGCCGGGCACCATCGACGCCGACTATCGCGGCGAAGTCGGCGTGATCCTGGTCAATTTGAGCCAGCAGCCGTTCCGCATCAGCCGCGGCATGCGAATTGCACAGCTCATCGTGGCGCGGCATGCCCGCGCGGTCTGGCGGGAAGTTTCGCAGCTCGACCAGACGGCGCGGGGCGCCGGCGGGTTCGGATCCACCGGCGTGAGGGCGGAAGCGTCGCAACGCAAGTGAGGGCTCAGAGGGTTCCATGCCTCGGCTCAGCAAGAAGACGATGTTCGCCATCGAGGCGGTGCTCGATGTGGCGTTCCATGTCGGCGACAACCCGGTGCGCAGCGGCGACATCACCGAGCGCCAGCGCATTCCCAAGCGCTACCTCGAGCAGGTCCTGCAGCACCTGGTGCGCGCCGGCATCCTGACCGGCAAGCGCGGACCGCGCGGCGGCTATCGCCTGGGACGCGACAGGGGGCGCATCACCCTGGGCGAGGTGGTGCGGGTGGTGCGCAACCTCGAGGCCGAGACCGAGCCCAACGACCTGTCGGTCGGCTCGCCGCTCGCCCACGAGATCGTCTGGCCAACCTGGGAGAAGCTGCGTGAGGAGATGATGACGCAGCTCGACACCATCACCATCGAGGATCTCTGCCAACGCGCCCGCGCCAAGGGCCTCGACCGGCCGCCGGCGAAGGCGATCTTGCCGAGCCAAGTCGTCGCCTAGCCCGTTCTGTTCTATGCTCCGCCGCTTTTTTATGGAGGAGCAAGATGGCGAAGGCCGCCGCGAATAAAGCCAAACCCAACCCGCGCAACAAGAAGCTCTATGACGAGGGCATGAAGATGCGCAAAGCGGTGCTCGGCGCCAGCTACGTCGACACCTCGATGGCGAGCGCCGACGACTTCATGATGTCGTTCCAGGACGTCGCCACGGAATATTGCTGGGGCTATGTCTGGACGCGGCCGGGACTCAACAAGAAGACCCGCTCGATGCTGAACCTCGCCATGCTGGCGACGCTCAATCGCGGGCCCGAGCTCAAGCTGCACGTCAACGGCGCACTGAACAACGGGCTCAGCAAGGAGGAGATCAAGGAGGTCTTCCTGCAGGTCGCGATCTATTGCGGCATCCCGGCCGGCCTCGACGCCTTCAAGACGGCGCGCGACGTCTTCAAGGAACGTGGCGTCTGACGTTACCGTTCGCGGCGCGCGGGCCGGCGAGGCCGCGGCGCTGACCGCGCTCGCGGTGCGCTCGAAGGCGCACTGGGGCTACGACGACGCCTTCATGCGATCGAGCCAGGCGTCGCTCACGGTGGGCGACGCCGACATCGCCGCGGGCCGCGTGCTGGTCGCCGAGCGCGATCACCTGGTGTTCGGCTTGGCGCGGGTCGAGCCCGACGGCGAGCTCGGCCTGCTGTTCGTCGATCCGCTCGCCCTCAATCGCGGCGTCGGCCGCGCGCTGTTCGACGCGGCGGCGGCACTTGCGCGCCGGCTCGGCGCGCGGCGCATGGCGATCCTCGCCGATCCCAACGCCGCGCTGTTCTACGAGCGCATGGGCGCGCGCTTCGTCTCCCACGCGCCGTCCGACGCCATTCCCGGGCGCACCCTGCCGCTCTATGAATACGATCTCACGCAGAAGGAAACGCCATGACCGCGCTCACCCCGCCCGCCACCATCGCTTTCATCGGTCTCGGCATGATGGGTCGGCCGATGGCGTCGCGGCTGGCCGGCGCGGGCTTCACGCTGCGGGTGTTCGACCTGTCGCAGAAGGCCGTCTCCGATTTCGTCGGCACGCATCCGACGGCGCTGGCGACCGCGTCGGCCAAGGCCGCCGCACAGGGCGCCGACGCGCTGATCACCATGCTGCCCGACGGCAAGGCGGTGCGGCAGGCCGTGCTGGAGGGCCGCGATGGCGCGGCCGAAGGCTTAAGCGCGGGCGCATTGGTGATGGACATGAGCTCGTCCAACCCGGTCGACACCCAGAAGCTGGCGCGCGACCTGGCCGCCAAGGGGCTCGCACTGCTCGATGCGCCGGTGTCGGGCGGCGTCAAGCGCGCGGTCGACGGTTCGCTCAGCATCATGGTGGGCGGTGCTGCGGCCGATCTCGAGCGTGCGCGGCCGGTCTTCGCGGCGATGGGCAGGACGATCACGCTGTGCGGTCCGGCGGGCGCCGGCCATGCGCTAAAGGCGCTGAACAACTATCTGTCGGCGGCTGGCGTGGTGGTGATGTGCGAGGCGCTGATCGTCGGCGAGGCGTTCGGGCTCGATCCGGGCACCATGATCGACGTCTTCAACACCTCGACCGGCAAGAGCAACGCCACCGAGGTCAAGGGTCGCCAGTTCGTGGTCTCGAAGAGCTTCGCCGCGGGCTTCACCGCGGCGCTGATGGCCAAGGACCTGCGCACTGCGGGTGAGCTGGCGTCTCATCTCGACCTCGACATGCCGAACCTGCAGCAGGCGGCGGCCTATTGGACCGCCGCCGACGGGACGCTCGGCAAGGGCGCGGATCACACCGAAATCTTCCGCTATGCCGAGAGGCTGGCGGAGAAGGAGGGATCATGAGCAAGACCTTCACCCTGGAGTCGACTTTCATCAATTTGCGTCCGGACGACAGCGCCCGGGCGCTCAAGATCGGTCCCCGCTTCTGGGCCACCATCGGCAAGCGCGCGGACCTCGGCGACGGGCGGCTGATGGGCGTCACCAGCCGTTAGGCCGATTGGCCGCATTGGGAGCGCCATCCGGGCGGCGACGAGATCCTGACCATGCTGTCGGGCGAGATGGACCTGGTGCTCGAGACCCGCTTGGGCGAGCGCCGCGTCAGGCTGAAGGCCGGCGAGACCTTCGTCATGCCGCGCGGCGTCTGGCACCGTGGGCTGGCGCGCAAGCCCGGCAAGCTGATGTTCATCACGCCCGGGGCGGGCACCGAACACCGGCCGGTCTAAAGCAGCTCGGCCAGGCGTTTGATCGTGCGATGGGTCGAGGCCGCGGTCGCGCCGGCGTCGAGCAGGACGGTCTGGATCCCGAGCTGTCGGGCGGCATCGAGATTGCGCGGCCGATCATCGACGAACACCACTTCCTCGGGTTTGACGCCGAGGTCGGTTACGGCGCGGCGATAGATGTCGAGCGAGGGTTTGCGCAAGCCGAGGTCGCCACTGACGAACCATGTATCGATCCAGGCCTCCAGCCCGAACCGCCGCCGCAGCTTCAGCGACCATTGCGAGACGTCATTGGACAGGCAGGCGACCCGCCCATAACGCCGTTTGAGGAAAGGCATGGCCTCGAGCGTGCCGTCGATCAACCGATGCCCGGCGAGATAGTCGTCCTCGCGCGCTATATCGACGCCCATGCGGGTCCAGAACTCTGCCAGCGCCATCTGGCCGAGGCTGGCGGCGACGTAGTCGCTGTCGATCGCCTCCGAGGACAGCCCAGGATCGCCGTGCCGCCGGACATAAGGGATCAGCAGTTCGGCAACATCGTCGCCGGCCTGGTAGAGCACGCCCATGGCGTCGAGGACGAGGATCTCGGCCATCGCGGCGGCAGAGGATGCCCTTTGACACCGACCGCCGCCAATCTTATAGAACAGGCACCTAGGGCCCCTGGCGCTGCCTCCCGGCGGTGATCGACGGGGTCCACACTGTACGACACAGCACTCAATTCATGGCCGCGGCCGTTCCGAGCGCGTGCGTCATTCTCAACCTATTGAAAAGACACATGAATCTAGAAGACCTCAAGAAGAAGAAGCCGCCCGAACTGTTGGCGTTCGCCGAGGAGCACGGCGCCGAAGGCGCCGCCCAGATGCGCCGCCAGGAGCTGATGTTCGCCATCCTCCAGAAGCTCGCCACCAACGACGAGACGATCTTCGGCAGTGGCACCATCGAGGTGATCCCCGACGGCTTCGGCTACCTGCGCTCGATGGAGGCCAACTACCTGCCCGGCGCCGACGACATCTATGTGAGCCCGACCCAGGTCCGCCGTTTCGGCCTGCGCACCGGCGACACGGTCGAGGGCGAGATCCGCGCACCCAAGGACGGCGAGCGCTACTTCGCCCTGGTGCAGATCAACAAGATCAACTTCGACGACCCCGAGCAGCTGCGCCACCGTATCGGCTTCGACTCGCTGACCCCGCTCTATCCCGACGAGAAGCTGAAGCTCGAGATGGACGGCGCCGGAGTCATGGCGCCGACGATTTCCGAGGAGCAGAGCGCGCCGCGCGCTACGGCGTCCGGCCGCGTCTCGACCGGCCGGCGCACCACCGGCACCTTGACCAAGAAGGCCTCGACCTCGACGCCGCAGCAGCAGCTCGACATCTCGACCCGCGTGATCGACCTGATCGCGCCGATCGGCAAGGGCCAGCGCGCCCTGATCGTCTCGCCGCCGCGCACCGGCAAGACCGTGTTGATGCAGAACATCGCGCACGCCATCACCGCCAACAATCCCGAGGTCTTCCTCATGGTGCTGCTCGTCGACGAGCGGCCGGAGGAGGTGACCGACATGCAGCGCACGGTGAAGGGCGAGGTCGTGAGCTCGACCTTCGACGAGCCGGCGAGCCGCCACGTCGCCGTGGCCGAGATGGTGATCGAAAAGGCCAAGCGCCTGGTCGAGCACAAGAAGGACGTGGTGATCCTGCTCGATTCGATCACCCGCCTGGGCCGCGCCTACAACACCGTGGTGCCGTCTTCGGGCAAGGTGCTGACCGGCGGCGTCGACGCCAACGCGCTGCAGCGGCCCAAGCGCTTCTTCGGCGCGGCGCGCAACATCGAGGAGGGCGGCTCGCTCACCATCATCGCGACGGCCCTGATCGACACCGGGTCGCGCATGGACGAGGTGATCTTCGAGGAGTTCAAGGGCACCGGTAACTCCGAAATCATCCTCGACCGCAAGGTCGCCGACAAGCGCACCTTCCCGGCGATCGACATCACCAAGTCGGGCACCCGCAAGGAAGAGCTGCTGGTCGACCGCGCGACGCTGTCGAAGATGTGGGTGCTGCGCCGCATCCTGATGCCGATGGGCGCCGTCGATGCGATCGAGTTCCTGCTCGACAAGCTGCGCTCGGCCAAGACCAATCAGGACTTCTTCGGGTCTATGAACCAGTAAATCTTGCCGGACCGCGGGCCTCCGGCCCGCTCTTGACCATGAGCGGGCCGGAGGCCCGCGGTCCCGGAAGACTAAGGCGCCCGGTCCCCCGTCCGCGCGAACACCGCAGAGGCGTGCACGATGCGCTCGTCGCCGACCGTGAGGTAGCAGTTGGCGAAGGCGAGCCGGCCGCCGACCTTGTGCACGTCGACATGGGCCTCGACCCAGTCGCCGATCTTCGCCGAGCCGGCGAAGTCGGCCTTCACGCTGGCCGTCGTCAGCATCGGCGATGGCGTCTGGCTGCGCGTCGTGCGGTAGCCCAGCGCGATGTCGCACATCGTCATCAGGATGCCGCCATGGGCGATGCCGCGCGCGTTGGCGTGCTTGGGCTGGATGCGCAGCCCGACCACGAAGCTGCCGTCGTCGTTCTCACGCCAGAAGAACGGCCCGTTGTGCTCGAGGAACGGGCTGGTGCGGAACAGCGGCTTGAAGCCGGCCGGCGGAGCGCTGTCGGTCATGCCGCCATGACTGCGCGGCGCTGCTCGTCCGTCACCGCGACCTTCTTGCCGAACCACGCCTCGAAGCCCAGGCGGCCCTGGTGGAGCAGCATGCCGAGGCCGTCGATGCAGGGGTTGCCGCGCGCCCGTGCCGTGGCGAGCAGCGGCGTCTCGAGCGGCACGGAGACGATGTCGTCGACCACCGCCGTCATCGGCAGGCGCGCGAGGTCGAGATCGAGCGGCGGCTGGCCCTTCATGCCGAGCGAGGTCGTGTTCACCAGCAGGGCGGCGCCGTCGAGCATCGCGCTGCGCTCGTCCCAGCGCTCGATCATGATCTGGCGGCCGTCGCTGGGCGTGAAGGCGACACCGAGATCGATCGCGGCGGCCTGCGTGCGGTTGATCAGGCGCAGCTCGGGCACACCGGCATCGACCAGGCTGCAGACCACGGCGCGTGCTGCCCCTCCCGCGCCCAGCACCACCACCGGCCCCGCCGGCCCGCGCCACTGCGGCGCGCCGTCCCGCAGGGCGGCGAGGAAGCCGAAGGCGTCGCTGTTGCGGCCTTCCAGGCTGCCGTCGGGCTGCTTGACCACGGTGTTGACCGCGCCGATGCGCTCGGCATCGGGATGGATGCGGTCCAAGAGCGGCATGATGTCGATCTTGTGCGGCAGGGTGAGGTTGCAGCCACGCGCGTTGGGCGTCTTCCGCAGGAAGGCCACCAACGCTGCGAGCGCCTCGGGCTTGGGCTCGACCGGCAGCCGGCCGTAATGGCCGGAGAGGCCGTGCTTCTTCAGCCAATAGCCATGCAGCGCCGGCGAGCGCGAATGCTCGACCGGCCAGCCGACGATCGCCGCGAAGGGACGGCCGTGCGCCTCGGCGAGCAGGGTTTCGTACGGGCTCATGCCGCCTTCGCCTTCTCGAGCCCGATGCCGTGGCCCGCCAGGAAGGACAGCAGCGGCAGCAGCGGCAGGCCGAGGATGGTGAAATAGTCGCCGTCGACCCGGGTGAAGAGATGCGCGCCCAGCCCCTCGAGCTGGTAGGCGCCGACCGAGGCGAGCACGGCGGTTCCGGCGCGCGCGAGATAGATGTCGATGAAGGCGTCGTTGAACGGCCGCATGGTGAGCCGTGCCCGCTCGCTCCAGTGCCACAGGCGCTGGCCGCCGCGCGCCACCACGACCGAGGAGAACAGCTCGTGGGTCTGGCCGCGCAAGGCCTGGAGCTGCTTGCGCGCGGCGTCGATCGTCGGCGGCTTGTCGAACATCCGGCCGTTGCAGGCGAGCGTGGAATCGGCGCCGATCACCATCGCGTCGGGATGCTTGGCGGAGACGCGCAGCGCCTTCATCTCCGCCAGGGTCGAGGCGAGTTCCTGCGGGGTGGCACGGCTGCCGAGGCTGCGCTTGACCTCGTCCTCGTCGATGCCGGCGGGCGCGACATCGAAGGAAAGACCGGCGCTGGCCAGCAACTGGCGGCGGGACGGGCTGGCGGAGGCGAGGATGAGGGACAGGGGCATGACACCGAATGAGGACGCTTACGCAGGGTCGAGGCGGAACAGGCCGCCATCGTCGCTGTGGGTGACGAGGTAGAGCAGCCCGTCGGGGCCTTGGCGAACGTCGCGGATATAGGGAAGCCGGCCTTCGATCAACCGTTCCTCGCCGATCACCCGCTCGCCGTCGAGCTCGAGGCGGAACAGGGCGTAAGCCGACAGGCCGCGAGTATACAGCGAGCCTTGCCACGCCGGGAATTTGTCGCCCGTGTAAAAGCAGAGCCCGCACGGCGAGATCGACGGCGTCCAGACGCGCAGCGGATCCTCCATGCCGGGCAGGCTCTTGTTCGGGCTGATGATCGAGCCGTCGTAATCGATGCCATGGATGTTGATCTCGTCGCCGCCGCGCGGCCCGTGCTCGTGCTCCCACAGCTTGCCGCTGGCGGGGTTGACCGCGAGGCCCTGGGCGTTGCGGTGGCCGTAGCTCCAGATCTCCGGTTTGGCGCCCGCTCTGCCGACGAACGGATTGTCCGGCGGCACCGTGCCGTCGTCGGTGAGCCGCACGATCTTGCCGCCGAGATCGCCGAGGTTCTGGGCGCGCGGCCTGTTGTAGCGCTCGCCGGTGCTGACATACATCAGCCCGGCCCGGTCGAAGACGATGCGCGAGCCGAAATGCAGGCCGCCCGGCGCGCGCGGCACGGCCTCGAAGATCACCGTCAGCCCCTGCAGGCTGCCCTCGCCCAGCTCGGCGCGCGCGATCGTCGTCGCGTTGCCGCCGGCGCCCTCGGCCGAATAGGAGAGATAGAGCACGCGGTTCTGCGCGAAGGCCGGATGCAGGCAGACATCGAGCAACCCACCCTGGCCGGTCGCAGCGACCCTGGGCACGCCGGCAAGCGGCGTCGGCTCGAGCCGGCCGTTGGCGAAGACCCTGAGCCGGCCCGGCCGCTCGGTGATCAGCATCCGCCCGTCGGGCAGGAAGGCCAGGCTCCAGGGTTGCACCAGGCCATGGCTCAGGGTGACCAGCCGCAGGCTGGTTTTGTCGCTTTTCAGGCCGCCCTGCGCCCGGCCGATCGCCGGCGCGGCCAAGCCCGTCGTTGCAGCCGCTAAGAAATGACGGCGCTTCATCGACCTTGCCATGGCCGCTCACTATACTCCGCCGCAACGGACCTTACGGGGGAAGCACATGTCCAAGTCGATCCTGATTCATGAAAATGGCGGACCCGAGAAGATGAAGCTCGAGGACGTCACGGTGGGCTCGCCCGGCCCCGGCCAGGTCAAGATCCGCCAGACCGCCATCGGCCTCAATTTCATCGACGTCTACACCCGCTCGGGCCTCTACAAGACGCCGCTGCCCAACGCAGTCGGCCGCGAAGGTGCCGGCGTGATCGTCGAGGTCGGCCCCAAGGTGAAGGGCTTCAAGAAGGGCGACCGCGTCGCCTATTGCGGCGAGCTCGGCGCCTATTGCCAGGAACGCCTGATCGGCACCGGGCAGCTCGTCCATGTGCCCAAGGGTGTGAAAGACGAGCAGGCGGCGGCGATCATGCTCAAGGGCATGACCACGGAGTACCTGGTCGACCGCACCATCAAGCCGTGGGTCAAGAAGGGCGATACCATCCTGTTCCATGCCGCGGCGGGCGGCGTCGGCCTGCTGTTCGGCCAGTGGGCCAAGGCGCGCGGCTACAAGGTGATCGGCACCGTGTCGTCGCCCGAGAAGGCGGCGCTGGCCAAGAAGCACGGCTACAAATGGGTGATCGACTACACCAAGCAGAATATCGTCGAAGAGGTGATGAAGATCACCAAGGGCAAGAAGGTCCCGGCGGTGGTCGACGGCGTCGGCAAGGATACCTGGGAGGCCTCGCTCGACTGCCTGCAGCCGCGCGGCATCATGGCCTCGTTCGGCAATGCCTCGGGCCCGGTGGCGCCGCAGTCGCTCGCGATCCTCAACGCCAAGGGCTCGCTCTACGTCACCCGTCCCAGCCTCGGCGCCTACACCGCGACGCGCAAGGACCTCGAGGCGTCGGCCAAGACGCTGTTCAAGATGGTCAAGAGCGGCAAGGTGAAGATCGCCATCGACCAGCGCTATCCACTGGCCGAGGCCGCCCAGGCCCACATCGACCTCGAGAGCCGCAAGACCACCGGTCAGACCATCCTGGTGCCGTAACCCGCCCGGATGATCTCAATCGGATGGTGATCGTCGGCCTCACCGGCTCGATCGGCATGGGCAAGTCGACCGCAGCGAAGATGCTGCGGCAGATGGGCGTGCCGGTATACGACGCCGACGCCGCCGTCCATCGCCTGCAGGCGCCGGGCGGGATTGCCCTGCTGCCGATCGAGGCGGCGTTTCCCGGCGTGGTGAAAGACGGCGTGCTCGACCGCCAGGCGCTGGGCGCGCGCGTGTTCGGCGACAAGGCGGCGCTGCGTCGGCTCGAGGCAATCGTGCATCCGCTGGTCCAGCAGCAACAGCGCCTGTTCGTGAAGCAGGCCGCGCGGCGCGGCGAGCCGGTCGTGGTGCTCGACATCCCGCTCCTGTTCGAAGGCATGGGCGAGAGACGGGTCGACGGCGTGCTGGTGGTGAGCGCGCCCGCCTTCCTGCAGCGCCAGCGCGTGATGGCGCGGTCCGGCATGACGGCCACTTGCCGGCATCCTGCGCCAGCAGGTACCCGACGCGGTGAAGCGACGGAAGGCCACGGTGGTTATCCCGACCGGCCTCGGCCTCGCGCCGACCCGCGCCGCGCTCGCCCAGGCGGTGCGGGCGCTGATCAAGCGGCCGGGCCGGTCGTGGCCGACCAATCCGTGGCGCGATCGATTCACAGCCCGGCTCGCGCGGGCGAAGCGGAAGTGAGGTAAAACATCCTCCCCATTCATATGGGGAGGTATCGGCGTCTTACGCCGACGGAGGGGTCATCAGCCGCATCGTGCTGTGGACTATGACCCCTCCGCCCGCGAGGACGCGGGCACCTCCCCCGATGCCGGGGGAGGGAGTCTTTATGCGCGAGATCGTCCTCGATACAGAAACCACTGGCCTCGATCCGCTGGCCGGCCATCGCGTGGTCGAGGTCGGCTGTCTCGAGCTCATGAACATGGTCGCGACGGGCCGCACCTTCCATGCCTACTTCAATCCCGAGATGGTGATGCCGACCGGCGCGCAGGATGTGCACGGCCTCAGCGACGACTTCCTGGCTGACAAGCCGCGCTTCGGCGAGCGGGTCGAGGAATTCCTGGAGTTCATCGGCGACGCTCAGCTGGTGATCCACAACGCGCAGTTCGACATCGGCTTCCTCAACGCCGAACTTGAGAGGGTCGGCAAGGGCAAGCTCGCCAACGCCCACATCGACACCGTGTCGATGGCGCGCAAGAAGTTCCCCGGCCAGCGCGCCAGCCTCGACGCGCTGTGCGAGCGCTTCGGCATCGACAATTCCAGCCGCACCAAGCACGGCGCGCTGCTCGACTCCGAGCTGCTGGCCGAGGTCTATCTCGAGCTGAGCGGCGGCCGGCAGCGCGACCTCGGCCTCGCGCCGGAGATGGCGGCGCGCGTGGTCGCGGGACTGGCGCTGGCGGCCGGCGGCAACATCCGACCGGCGCGGCCGCATGCGCCGAGCGCGGCGGAGCTCGCCGCCCACATCGCGTTCCTGGCCAAGCTCAGCGACCCGCTCTGGTTGAAAGCCTGACCGTCGATGATGCGGAGGCACCTCGCGGTCCTCCCGGCCTTCCTGCTGCTCGCCGCTTGCCAGCCGCAGGAGCGGCCCAACACGGCCGCGCCGACGATCAGCGCGCCGGCGGGAATCGGGCTGCCGCCACCTGACGGCGCGCGGCGATACGATGCTGCCATCAGGCCGGGGGACGAGACCCGGACCGCGCGCAGCAGCCCCGTCGAGCCGCCGCGCGCCGTGCCGGCGCCGCGCCCCAGCGAGGCTGAGCGCCGCGCCGTCGCGGTGTGGGAGAAGGAGGAAGCCGCGGCGCGCGGCCCCGTGTCGCTGAGCGTGGCACCGCCGTCGCGCACGCGCGCGACGGGCCTCGCCTTGCCGCCCGGCGTTTCCGCCGCGGCGCTGCCGCGCCCGGCCGGCGATGCCCGGCCGGCCGGCGCTTCGCGGCCGGCGAGCGATCTCGCGACACCGCCATCCGCCGGCGAGCGCCCGGAACGGCCGACCGCCGCCGTGGTCGAGACACCGAAGGCCGCCGAAGCACCGCCACCGATTCCTTCACCGCCGCCCGCGCCGGCCCACGAGGCCGAGGCTTCGACAGCCCCGATGCCGTCGCCACCACCGCCTTCACCGCCGCCGGCACCTGCGGAGCCGCCGCAGACCGCGGCCGCCGCGCCGGTCGAGCCGCCGCGGGCGGCGCCCAGCGGGCCGCCGCTCACCACGGTGACCTTCTCGGCGCGCTCGGCCGATCTATCCGACGATGCGCGGCTCGCGCTTGCCTGGTTCGCCCGCGATCCCGCCACCCAGCGGCTGCGCCGGATCGAGCTGTGGGCGTGGGCCGGTGACGGCGATCCGATCGAAGCCCGCAAGGTCGCGTTGGCCCGGGCGCTTGCGGTGCATGCCTATCTGATCGACCTCGGCGTCAGGGCCAGCGTCGAGATCGCGGGCTTTTCCGACAGCCGTGATGCCACGCCCAACCGCGTCGATGTCCGGACGAAATAGCGCGCCGCGTCAGGCGTGGCCGACCTGGCCCGGCGGGATGCCAGGGATGTTGCCACCTGCCGCCTCGAGCTGCTGGCGGTAGAGGGCGACGAAGTCGACCGGCGCGATGTTGAGCGGCGGGAAGCCCGCTTCGCGCGTGGCGTTGGCGACGATCGCGCGGGCAAACGGGAAGAGCAGGCGCGGCGTCTCGATCAGCAGCAGCGGGCCATAGGCGTCCTGCGGCACGTCGCCCAGGGTGACCGTACCGGCATAGACCAGCTCGAGCACGAACAGCGGCTCCTTCTCCGGCGTCTGCGCGGTCGCCTCGACGGTCAGCGTGACCTCGAAGGTCTTGGTCTCGAACTGGCGGGTGGCCACGTTGACGTTGAGCGTGAGCTGCGGCTGCTTCTGCTCGATCAGGCTCTGCGGCGCCCGCGGATTCTCGAAGCTCAGGTCCTTGATGTACTGGCCGTGGATGGTGAGCGGGCTGGGGGCCGGCTGTGGCTGCGGCTGCGGATTGGCTCCGCCGGGAGGGGGTGTCGACATGGGCCGCGCCGGTACCATGCAAGGCAGGGCTGCACAAGCCGCAGGCAGGCCGAGGCCGCCGGCGATTGCCAAGCGACTCCGGCAGGGCGAGAATAAAAGCCATGAAATCCACGCGGTTGCGCCCCCTGATCGGCGTCTCGGCTTGCCTCAAGGACAATGGCCGCGGCGGTTGGAACCATGCGGTGGGCGACAAGTATGTGCAGGCGGCGATCCGCGCCGTCGGCGGCCTGCCGGTGATCGTGCCTGCGTTCGGCCGCGAGTTCGACGCCAATGGATCTGACGGCGGCATGAGCGAGGCGCTCGACCGGCTGCTCGACACCATGGACGGCCTGCTGCTGACAGGCAGCCCCTCCAACGTCGAGCCGCATCATTACGAGGGCGATCCGAGCCGCGAGGGCACCGCCCATGATCCGGCGCGCGACGCCACCACCCTGCCGCTGATCCGGCATGCCATCGACCATGCCGTGCCGTTGTTCGCGATCTGCCGCGGCGCGCAGGAAGTCAACGTGGCGCTGGGCGGCACCTTGCACCAGCTCGTGCACGAAGTGCCGGGCCGCCGCGACCATCGCTCGCCCAAGACGGCCGATTCGGACACCAACTATGCACCGGCGCATGCGGTCGAGATCGTAAAAGGTGGTCTGCTGCATCGCCTGGTCGGCGAGCGTCGCGTGATGGTCAACTCGCTGCATGCGCAGGGCGTCGACCGGCTGGCGCCGCGCGCGAAGCTCGAAGCGGTGGCCGACGACGGCCAGGTCGAGGCCTTCAGCGTGCCCGATGCGCCGGCCTTCACCCTGGCGCTGCAGTGGCATCCCGAGCATCGGGCGCTTGAGAACGCAGTCTCGATCAAGCTGTTCGACGCCTTCGCCGCCGCCTGCAACGACCGCG
Organism: Alphaproteobacteria bacterium; assembly: GCA_005884705.1. Classification (GTDB taxonomy): domain Bacteria; phylum Pseudomonadota; class Alphaproteobacteria; order Reyranellales; family Reyranellaceae; genus Reyranella. Next base: position 1,446 of record VBAF01000187.1, on the reverse strand, counting down.
CGCGGCGGCGACTCGGCATCCTGCGCGCCGCGGCCGAATAGGACTCGCCGTGGACGGGGGCAGCCGCAACAACGCGCGCCGCGATTTCTACGAGCGGATCGGCGGCCTCTCGATGGCGCCGTTGTGGGAATCGCTGCACCAGCTCGTGCCGCCCGCGCCTGCGCCCAAGTACGTCCCGGCTGCCTGGGAGTACGACAAGGTGCGGCCATTCCTGATGGAATCGGGCGCGCTGATCACCGCCAAGGAGGCGGTGCGGCGCGTGCTGATCCTCGAGAACCCGGCGATGCCAGGCAGCGCCTGCATTACACCCAGCCTTTATGCCGGGCTGCAGCTCATCCTGCCGGGCGAGGTGGCGCCGTCGCATCGCCACACCCAGTCGGCGCTGCGCTTCATCGTCGAGGGCGAGGGCGCCTACACCGCGGTCGACGGCGAGCGCACCATCATGCGCGAGGGCGACTTCGTGATCACGCCGACCTGGACCTGGCACGATCACGGCAACGATTCGAGCAAGCCGATGGTCTGGCTCGACGGGCTCGACATCCCGCTGGTGGCGATGTTCAACGCAGGCTTCGCCGAGAACGGCGCCGAGGACGAGCAGGTGGTGACCGCGCCCGAGGGCACGTCCGACGCCAAGTTCGCGAGCGGGCTGCTGCCGGTCGACTGGAAGCCGGCCAAGCAGACCTCGCCGATCTTCAACTATCCCTATGCGCGCACGCGCGAGGCCTTGGCGGGATTGGTGAAGGCGGGCGCGCCTGACTCCTGCCACGGCTACAAGCTGCGCTATGTGAACCCCGCGAATGGCGGCGCGCCGATCGCCACCATGGGCACCTTCATGCAGCTATTGCCCAAGGGATTCGAGTCGGCGCCTTATCGCAGCACCGACGGCACGGTGTTCTCGGTCGTCGAGGGCGAGGGCGAGAGCACGATCGGCGGCAAGACCTTCCGCTGGAAGAAGCGCGACCACTTCGTCGTGCCGAGCTGGGCCAAGGTGGTGCACAAGGCGAAGGGCGAGTCGGTGCTCTTCTCCTTCTCCGACCGTCCGGTGCAGGAAAAGCTCGATCTCTGGCGCGAGCAGCGCTAGCCGACTTATCCACCGCCGCTGCGGCGTCGAATCGTCTTTATGGGCAATGGCGGGCGATTCGAGCCGCATAAAACGCACCTGAATCGCGAAGCCATTGCCCATAATAGGTCGAGCGACGCGGCCGTGCTTAGCTGCTTGGCACAGCACAAGCACGACGATGATAAACCGCTACCTTGAAAAAAACGGCGAAAACGGTCGAAACCGGCTAGCCGACGTTGCGCTTCTGGGCGGCGATCGAGCCGGCACACTGGTCGGGCGGCAGGGGACGCATCTGCGGATCGAGCGCGTCGGCGAACTGGGCGCGATCGCCGGTCAGGTAGACGAACAGGGTGCAGGCGTCGGAGCTGTAGCGCAGCGTGCGGGTC
>VBAF01000624.1 GCA_005884705.1 Alphaproteobacteria bacterium | reverse complement strand
GGAGGACACTTCAAATGGCACGCAAGAAGACCACTATCGCGGGCGCGGTTGCCGCTTCCGTCACCGACGCGGTCACCAGCGCCATCGATGCGCTGGCTCATCCCGCGACGACAGCGCAGCAGGCGCGTAACGCGATCATCGGCGCGACTCGCCGGGCTGCCGTCACCGCCACCCGCAAGGCGACCGCGACCAAGCGCCGGATCGCCGCCAAGAAGGGCGGGATCAAGCGGTCGGTTAAGGCGGCGGCGAAGACGGCCAAGCGCAAGGCGGCCGCCCGCAAGGGTGCGGTGCGCAAGGCGGTCAAGAAGGCGACCAGGCACGGCCGCTGACGCACGGCCGAATACCCGCGCTCTGGCAAGATTGAGTCCCTGGCGTCGAGATACGTTCTAGACTGGCTCCCGCGCCTCGGCCCCGAACGGCCGGGCGCGGAGGACGCATGGCACACGCAACGGCAAGCATCGGCACGGTCGACTACGCGACCGCCCTCACCGCGGGCCATCAGCACCGGCTGACCGCCGACGAGGGGCCCGAGCTCGGCGGCAAGGATGCCGGCCCCGCTCCCTACGACCTGCTGACCTCGGCGCTCGGCGCCTGCACCGTGATCACGCTCCGCATGTATGCCGAGCGCAAGCAATGGCCGGTGACCGCCGTCCATGCCGACATCCATTTCAAGCGCGAGGACAAGGTCGAGAGCATCGCTCGCGTCCTGCGCATCGAGGGCGCCGACGCCGAGCAGAAGAAGCGCATGGCCGAGATCGCCGAGCGCACGCCGGTGACCCTGACCTTGAAACGCAGCCTCGAGATCCGCACCACCCTTGCCTGACAAAGGAACTCCCATGCAGATCGGTTTCAGCGCCCCCACCGCCGGCCCCCTGTCGGCGCTCGATCCCCTCGTCCGCCTGTGCACCGTTGCCGAGGAGCTGGGTCTAGACTACGGCACCTTCAGCGATCACGTCGTGATCCCGACCGAGATCGCCTCGCCCTATCCCTACAGCGCGACCGGCGAATTCAGCAACCAGGGCAACGGCGAGCGCAACGAGCAGCTGATCGAGCTCGCCTTCGTCGCCGCGCGCACCACCAAGCTCAGGCTGGTGACCTCGGTGATGGTGATCCCGCACCGGCCGGCGGTGCTGGCGGCCAAGCAGCTCGCCACGATAGACGTGCTGTCGGGCGGCCGGGTGGTCCTCGGCATCGGCGCGGGCTGGATGAAGGAGGAGTTCGAGGCGATCGGAGCGCCGCCCTTCGCCGAGCGCGGCAAGGTGACCGACGAGTACGTCGATGCCTTCCGCGAGCTGTGGACCAAGGATCGGCCGCGCTTCGCCGGAAAGTACGTCGCTTTCGACAAGATCACCTTTGCGCCCAAGCCCGCTCAGAAGGGCGGCATCCCGATTTGGGTCGGCGGCGAATCCGGCCCCGCCCTGCGCCGCACCGCGAAGTACGGCGACGCCTGGTACCCGATCCCCAACAATCCCGCTTTCCCGATGGACAGCCTGAAGCGCCTGAGCGCCGGCATCGAGCGGCTCCACAAGCTCACCAAGGNNNGTTTCCCGCGCTACGGCGAGGGCCTGCCCGAAAAGGCCGATGACGGCGAGCGCAAGCTGTTCTCCGGCAAGCCGGCCGACATCGCCTCAGACATCAAGGCGCTCGCGTCGCTGGGCGTCGGCGCGATCGACACCGGCTTCGGCGGCAGCACGGTGCCGGAGATCCTGGCCGAGATGAAGAAGTTCAAATCAGAGGTGATGGCGCGGCTTTAGCCAGCACGGGATGGCCGCGCTCGAAATCATTGAGGCCGCAGCGGTCGCAGCCACGCACCAGGAACAGCGCACGGGTATTGTGAGCATAGCCCGGCTCGTCCCGGCGCTCGGCGCCGTCGTGGTCGAAGTGGCTGGTCGACGGCATGAACCGCAGCGCATAGCCCGCGCGCGGCACGGCGCCCCGGTTATGGGCGGCGCCGTGGATGGTGTAGACGTCGAACATCACCATCTGGCCGGGCTCCAGCTCGACATCGACGGCGGTGCTCTCGTCGAACTCCTCCCGGGCGAGGCTCCGGCGGACAATCATGTCCTTGCGATCCTCGAATACGTGCTCCCCGATCCGTTGCGCGGCGTGCGAGCCCGGGACCACGCGCAGGCAGCCGTTGCGCACGGTACTCTCGGTGGCGGCGATCCAGACGCTGGTGGTGGCGAGCGGCTTGATCGGCCAGACCTGCCCGTCACGATGCCAGCCGGTCGCCGGTCCGCTAATCGCGCGCTTGTAGAACAGCGTGGTGCCCCACAGCACGATGTCGGGGCCGATCACCTGCTCGACCATGTCGACGACGCGCGGATGCAATGCCGTACGCTTCCAGTATTCGGGCGAGCGCACCTTCACGCCCTGCACGCCCATGCCGGGCACGTGCGGCCCGACGATCGACTGGTCGAGCAAAGTAGGATTGTCCTCGACCAGGTGCGCCACCGCCTGCTGCAGGCCGGCGAGATCGTCGCCCTCGAGGCGGAAGCGCGGCACGACGTAGCCGTCGCGGCGATAGGCGGCGATTTCCTCGGGGCTCAGCATACTTTGCGGCATGTGGTCCTCCGTCATCACATCGGCCGATCGCCCTTGACCGACGTGCGGTGCAGGTAGCGATCGCCGATCGCCTTGTAGTCGGGGATAGCGTAGTGCGCGGTGCAGCGATTGTCCCAGATGACGAGGTCGCGCGGACGCCAGCTATGGCGGTAGACGAGTTCCGGCGCGGTCGAATGCTGGAGCAGGAAACCGAGCAGCGCGTCGCTCTCGGCACGGCTCAGGCCGACGATCTGCGCGGTGTAGCCGCGATTGACGAACAGCGCCTTGCGGCGGCTATCGGGGTGCGTGATCACCAGCGGATGGACGGCGGTCTTGGCGGCGACGACGTCGCCCTTGCCGGTGAACTCGCGCTCGAAGCTGGTGCCGCCGGCATTGGCCATGGCGTGGACCGCCTTCAGGCCCTCGATCATGCGCTGCAGGGTCGGCGTCAACGTCTCCCAGGCCTGGTAGAGGTCGGCGAACATGGTATTGCCGCCGACCCGCGG
>VBAF01000186.1:2912-8050 GCA_005884705.1 Alphaproteobacteria bacterium | reverse complement strand
GAATGGGGCGCGGTCGCCAACATGGCGAAGCAGACCGCCCGCGTGACGGTCGACGGCATCACCATTCCGCTCAAGAGGGGCGATGCGAAAGCGGCACCGCCGCAGCAGATCGCCGGCACGCTGGTGCTGACCGAGAAGACCGGCGACGGCGAGCACCGCCAGGCCTTCGATGTGACGGCCAAGCTCGATCCCGCCTTCGTGCCGGCGGCGGCTCCGCTCGCGGCCAGCGGGGCCGCCTCTCTCTCGCTTGCCGAAGCGCTGCTGTTCGCGCTGCTGGGCGGGCTGATCCTGAACCTGATGCCCTGCGTGTTCCCGGTGCTGGCGATGAAGGCGGCAGCCTTCGCGCGGCTGGCCGGCCGTGAGAGGAGCGCGATGCGGCGCGACGGCGTTGCCTACACCGCGGGCGTGCTGGCGGCCTTCGCGGCAATGGCCGCGGTGGTGCTGGCGATCCGCTCGAGCGTCGGCGACGTGAGCTGGGGCTTCCAGTTCCAGTCGCCGATCTTCTCGCTGCTGGTCGCCTATGTCTTCTTCGTGGTCGGGCTGAACCTCGCCGGCGTGTTCGAGATCGGCGGCGGCTTCGCCGGCATGGGCCAGGGCCTCACCGCGAAGAGCGGCGTCACCGGCGCCTTCTTCACCGGCGTGCTGGCGGTCGTGGTGGCGACGCCGTGCACCGTGCCGTTCATGGCAGCAGCGCTGGGCTTTGCGCTCAGCCAGCCTGCGCCGCAGACCGTGGCCGTCCTGCTGGCGTTGGGGCTTGGCCTCGCGCTGCCCTATCTCGCCCTGTCGATGACGCCGGCGCTGCAGCGGCTGATGCCGCGGCCGGGCGTCTGGATGGACCGGCTGCGCCAGTTCCTCGCCTTCCCGATGTTCGCCTCGGCGGTCTGGATGATCTGGGTGCTGACCCAGCAGACCGGGCCGGACGGCGTGATCTATGCGCTGGGCGGCATGGTGCTGATCGGCTTCGCGGTCTGGCTGCTGCAGCTCGGCTCGCCCAGCCCGTCCGGCACCTGGCTGAGGCGCGGGCTCGCCGGTGTCGCGGTGCTGCTGGCGCTCGCCGCCGTGCTCAAGCTCGAGGACGGGCCGGCGACGGCGGCCTCGGCCTCCGGCGGGCCCTCGCAAGGCGTCGATTTCGAGGGCTGGGAGAAGTTCTCGCGGCAGCGCATGACCGAGGCCGCCGCGGCGGGCAAGCCGGTGTTCGTCGACTTCACCGCCGCCTGGTGCATCACCTGCCTGGTCAACGAGCGGGTCGCGCTGGAAACGGCGGCGACGCGGCAGGCGTTTGCCCAGACCGGAACCGTGAAGCTCAAGGGCGACTGGACCAACCGCGATCCCGAGATCACGGGCTTGTTGAAGGAGTTGGGCCGCGCCGGGGTGCCGTTGTATCTCTACTGGCCGCCGGGCGCCGAGCGCCCGAAGATCCTGCCGCAGGTGCTGACCGAGACCGCAATCCTCTCCGAACTGCAAACCAAACGATAGGAGGCCCGCATGTCGAAGCTCATCGTTCCGCGTCGCTCGCTGCTGTTGGGCAGCGCTGCCGTTGCGTTTGCGCCCGCTGCCGCCTTTGCGTCGAGCGATCTCGGCAAGCCCGCGCCCGCCTTCAGCGCGACCGACAGCAACGGCAAGAGCTGGTCGCTCGCCGAGCTCAAGGGCAAGGTGGTGGTGCTCGAGACCACGAATCACGACTGCCCGTACGTGCGCAAGCACTACAGCTCGACCAACATGCAGACCCAGCAGCGCGAGGCGGCAGCCAGGGGCGTGGTCTGGCTGACCGTCGCTTCCTCGGCGCCGGGTCAGGAGGGCTTCGTCAGCGCCGCGCAAGCCAACGAGCTCACCAAGACGCGCAACGCCGCACCGGCCGCCTTCCTGCTCGATCCGCAAAGCCGCATCGCGCGGGCCTACGGCGCCACCGTGACGCCGCACATGTACATCGTCGATGCCGCGGGGATGCTGGTCTACAAGGGCGGCATCGATTCGATCCCGTCGTCGAGCGTGTCGGACGTGCCGAAGGCCAAGCAGTATGTCCGCGTGGCGCTCGACGAGGTGCTGGCCGGCAAGCCGGTCGCCGACGCCGCGACGCGGCCCTATGGCTGCAGCCTGAAGTACGGCAACAACGCCGCGTAAGGGAGCGCGCGATGCCGCACGACGGCTGGCATCCGCACGAGCATGATGAGCAGGGCCGCCATCCGCTGCGCCGCATGGTGCTGGCGGCCGCGACCTTCCTGCCGTTCGGCGGCGCCTCGGCCCAGACGGTCGATGCCGCCCAGCGCATCGCCGAGGCGGCCAACCACTTCCTCGGCCTGCTCGACGAGGCGCAGCGCAGGCAGGCGATGATCGCCTTCGAGTCCGACAACCGGCGCGACTGGCACTACATCCCGCGCAGCCGGCAAGGCCTCGCGCTCGGCGAGATGAAGCCGGCGCAGCGCGAGGCGGCGCATGCGCTCTTCGGCTCGGTGCTGAACGAGCGCGGCCTGCAGGCGATCGAGAACGTGCGCATCGTCGAGGGCGTGCTGCGCGAGAGCCAGGGCTCCTTCCGCGATCCCGACCGCTATTACGTCTCGATCTTCGGCACGCCCGGCCGTTTCCCATGGGGCTGGCGGCTCGAGGGCCATCACCTGTCGCTCAACGTGACGCTCGCCGCGGCGGGGCACATCACGGCGACGCCGTTCTTCCTCGGCGCCCATCCCGCGACGGTGCGCGAGGGTCCGCACAAGCGACTGCGGCCGCTCGGGGCCGCCGAGGATCTGGCGCGCCAGCTGATGGCCGCGCTGAGCGAGGAGCAGCGGCGCGGCGCGATCATCGCCGAACGGGCGTTCGGCGACATCGTCGCCAGCCCGGGCCGCGAGCGCGACCTGGCGCAGCCGGTCGGCCTGGCGCTCTCGGCGATCGATGGCGCGGCGCGCAACCTGGTCGAGGCGCTGGTCGACCGCTTCGTCGGCGCGCTGGCGCCCGATCTCGCCGCGGTCCAGAAGCAGCGCGTGATCGAGCAGGAGCTCGGCCGCTTCCGCTTCGCCTGGGCGGGCCCGCTGGCGCCCGGCCAGCCGCATTATTTCCGCGTGCACGGGCCGGTCACCCTGATCGAGCACGACAACACGCAGAACAACGCCAACCACATCCATTCGGTGTGGCGCGACCTCACCGCCGATTTCGGAACCGACGTGCTGGCCGAGCACTACCGGCGCCAGCCGCACCGCTAGCTAGGCGGGCCGGGACGACAGCGATGGCCGTGCAACCGCGGCGTCAAGCGTGGCCTCGGCAAGGCGCTCGGCCTCGACGGTAGCCTCGAGATCCTTCAGCCGGCCGCTGTGGAGCTCGTAGATCCAGCCGTGCACCGCGATCTCCTGGCCGCGTCGCCAGGCCTGCAGCAGGATCGGGTTGCGGCAGACGTTGCGCACCTGCTCGATGACGTTGAGCTCGCACAAGGCGTCGATCCGGTGCTGGCGGTCGGCCAGCGCGTCGAGACGGGCCTTGTGCTTGCGGCTGAGCTCGCCGACGCCGTGCAGCCAGTTGTTGAGCAGCCCGAGCTCGTTCTGCTTCAGCGCCGTCTTGACGCCGCCGCAGCCATAGTGGCCGCATATCACGATATGGCGCACCCGCAGCCAGTCGACCGCGTATTGCAGGACGGCAAGGCCGTTGAAGTCGACCATCTGCATCTGGTTGGCGATGTTGCGATGGAAGAAGATCTCGCCCGGCATCAGGCCGATGCTCTCGTTGCCCGGCACGCGGCTGTCGGAGCAGCCGATCCACAGCACGCGCGGCGTCTGCTGGTGCGCGAGCCGCTCGAAGAAGCCGGGATTGTCGCGCTCGACTTCCGCCGCCCAGACGCGATTGTTGGCCAGCAGGCGCGGCAGGATGTCGTCGTCGCCGGCCATCACGCGTCCGCGATGCGCTTGCCGGTCTGCGAATCGAACAGGTGCAGGCGGGTGGCGCCGATCGAGAAGCGACGGAGCTCGCCGGGCGCCGCCGTGACGTGCCCACCCTGGCGCACCGTGACCAGCTCGCGGACATCACCGAAGCGGCCGTGCAACAGGGTGTCGGCGCCGAGCGGCTCGGCAAGCTCGACCTCGAACTCGAGCGGCCCGTCGCTCGCCGGCAGCAGGTGCTCGGGCCGCAGCCCGAGCGCGACCGGCGTGCCGGGCGCCGCCGAGGTCGGCACGGCGAGCGGCAGGCGCACGGGCTTCGCACCACTGCCGGCGAGGTCGACCGACTTGGCGCCCTCGCCGACCTTGGCGGCGAGGAAGTTCATCGCCGGCGAGCCGATGAAGCCCGCGACGAACACCGAGGCGGGCTTGTCGTAGACGTCCATCGGCGTGCCGATCTGGTCGGCCATGCCGGCGTTCATCACGATCAGCCGGTCGGCCAAGGTCATCGCCTCGACCTGGTCGTGCGTCACGTAGATCGAGGTGACGTCCAATTCGCGTTGCAGCCGCTTGATCTCGAGCCGCATCTGGACGCGCAGCTTGGCGTCAAGGTTGGAGAGCGGCTCGTCGAACAGGAACACCGCCGGCTCGCGCACGATAGCGCGGCCCATCGCAACCCGCTGACGCTGGCCGCCCGAGAGCTGGCGCGGCAGGCGCTCGAGCAGCTGGCCGAGCTCGAGGATCTTGGCCGCCTTGCGCACGCGGGCGTCGATGTCCTCCTTGGGGAGGCCGCGGATCTTGAGGCCGTAGGCCATGTTCTTGTACACGCTCATGTGCGGATAGAGCGCGTAGTTCTGGAATACCATGGCGATGTCGCGGTCCTTGGGCTCCAGATCGTTGACCACGCGGTCGCCGATCGCAACCTGGCCGCCGGTGATGCGCTCGAGCCCGGCGACCATGCGCAGAAGCGTGGACTTGCCGCAGCCCGACGGGCCGACGATGACGATGAACTCGCCGTCGGCGATCTCCATGTCGATGCCGTGGATGACGTCGACCTTGTTGTCGTAGGTCTTCTTGACCCCGCGCAGATGGACTTGAGCCATCCTACTTCTCCGTTTCGACGAGGCCGCGCACGAACTGGCGTTGCATCACCATCACCACGATCACCGGCGGCAGCATGGCGAGCATCGCCATCGCCATCAGCAGGTTCCAGGATGGTACTGCATCCGACGCGTTCGCCTGGCGCGATACCGCCATGACCACGGTGTAGAAGCTCTCCTT
>VBAF01000186.1:328-2867 GCA_005884705.1 Alphaproteobacteria bacterium | reverse complement strand
AGATGAACTGGATCACGAACAGAGCGGCGATCGAGGTACGGCTCATCGGCAGCAGGATGTCGACGAAGAAACGCATCGGACCCGCGCCATCGACCCGCGCCGCCTCGGCGAGTTCATCAGGTACGCTCATGAAGAACTGGCGGAACAGGAATGTCGCGGTGGCCGAGGCGATCAACGGGATCACCAGCCCGGAGTAGCTGTCGAGCATGCCAAGATTCGCCACCACACCGTAGGTGGGCACGATCCGGACTTCGACCGGCAGCATGAGGGTCACGAAGATCGCCCAGAAGAAGGCCATGCGGAACGGGAACTTGAAATAGACGATGGCGAAGGCGGCGATGATCGAGATCATCAGCTTGCCGATAACCACGCCGAGCGCCATTATCAGGCTGTTCACCAGTGTGAGCCATAGCGGCAGGCCGCCCGACCGCCCGTAACCGTTGACGATCACCTCGCGATAATTCTCGAAGAGATGCGTGCCCGGCCAGATCGGCACCGGCGCGCGCAGCATGGTCGCCTGGTCGTGAGTCGAGCCCACGAACGTCATCCAGACCGGAAAGGCAATGATCACCACCCCCAAAATCAGCACGAGATGGCTGACGAAAGTGAGGAACGGGCGGTTCTCGACCATCAGTAATGGACCCGCCGCTCGATGAATCGGAACTGGACGATGGTGGCAAGGATCACGACCACCATCAGGATGGCCGATTGCGCTGCTGAGCCGCCGAGATCCTGGCCCCGGAAGCCGTCATTCCAGACCTTATAGACCAGGATGTTCGTCGCCTGACCCGGTCCGCCCTGGGTGAGCGACGCGACCACGCCGAAGGTGCCGAAAAAAGCGTAGATGATGTTGACCACCAGAAGGAAGAAACCGGTCGGCGACAGCAGCGGGAAGGCGATGTCCCAGAAACGGCGTCCCGGCCCCGCGCCGTCGATCGCCGCCGCCTCGATCAGCGATCGCGGAATCGACTGCAGGCCGGCAAGAAAGAACAGGAAATTGTAGCTCACCTGATTCCAGACGGCTGCGATGATGATCAGCGTCAGCGCCTGGTGGCCGTTCGTCACATAGTTGAAGTCGATGCCGACCCCCTTGAGCATCCACGACACGCTCCCGACCGAGGGGTTGAACAGGAACCCCCACAGGACGCCCGCGATGGCCGGCGCCACCGCATAGGGCCATACCAGGATGGCTTTGTAGAACGAGGCGCCTCGGATGATGCGGTCCGCCATCACCGCCAGCAGGAGCGAGATGGCGAGCCCAATCGCCGCCACCAGGAAGCTGAACACCAGGGTCAGCCTCACCGAATCGGCGTACCCAGAGTCATTGAACAGGTGAACGAAGTTGTCGAACCAGACGAACTTGGTATTGCCGCCGAAGGCGTCCTCGGTCACCACCGACTGGAAGAGCATCTGACCTGACGGCCAGAAGAAAAAGACCAAGGTGATGATGATCTGCGGAGCCACTAGCAGATAGGGCAGCCACCGCTCGTTGAAAGTAACGCGCTTTTCCATCGGCATGCCCCCTCACCCAACCTCTCCCCCCGGCGAGGGGAGAGAAATATGAAGGGTGCAGTCCCCTACTGGTTCGCCGACTCGAACTTGCGCAACAGGTCGTTGCCGCGTTTCACGGCATCGTCGAGCGCAGTCTTGGCGTCCTTCTTGCCCGACCAGACCGCTTCGAGTTCCTCGTCGACCACGTCGCGGATCTGCACGAAATTGCCAATGCGCAGACCCTTGGAATTCTCGGTCGGCGGGTTGAGCGTCAACTCCTGCACCGCAATGTCTCGCCCCGGAAACTTCTTGTAGAAGCCTGTTTCCTCGGTGAGCTTGGCCGCGGCAAGGGTGATCGGTACGTAGCCCGTATCCTGGTGCCACTTGGCTTGGACCTGTGGGCTCGACAAGAAGGTCAGGAACTTGGCCACGCCCTTGTATTCCTCCTTCGGCCGGCCCTGCAGCACCCAGAGCGTGGCGCCGCCGATGATCGAGTTCTGCGGCTTGGGCGCCACATCGGGCGAGTATGGCATCATCGCCATGCCGAACTTGCCGCTACCCAACGCCTTGTCGATCGTCGACGCGGTAGCCGACGAGGCAATGAAGTAGGCGCAGTCGCCACCGGTGAACATCCCGTTCGATTTATCGGTGCGGCCGCCGTAGACGAAAGTCTTGTCCTTGCTCCAGTCGGAGAAGGTCTGGATGAGCTTGACTCGCGGCGCATCGTTGAATTTCAGTTCAATGTCGATACCCCCGAAGCCATTGGCCTTGGTCGCGTATGGCAGGTTGTGCCAGGCACCGTAATTCTCGATCAACGTCCATGTTTGCCATTGCGGCACGAACCCGCACTTGGCGCCGGCAGCCACCGCTTTCCGCGCCATCTCTCCCGGCTCCGGCCAGGTCTTGGGCGCCGTGTTGGGGTCTAGGCCCGCCTTCTGCACCAGTTCCTTGTTCCAGTAGAGCACCGGCGTCGAGGAGTTGAACGGCATCGACAGCAGCTTGCCGTCGGTCGTCGAGTAGTAGCCGTAGACCGGCCCGATGAAGGTCT
>VBAF01000186.1:0-299 GCA_005884705.1 Alphaproteobacteria bacterium | reverse complement strand
GGTAAACGGGATAGACCGCGCCCTTGGCCGCCATCATGGTCGCCGTACCGACCTCAAATACCTGCACGATGTGAGGCGCGGCTTTTGCCCGATAGGCCGCGATCGCCGCAGTCAGAGTCTCAGCGTACCCGCCCTTGAACACCGCATTGACCTTGTAGTCCTTCTGCGACTTGTTGAACTGGTCGGCCAGTGCGTTGACTGTCTCGCCAAGCACGCCCGGCATGGCGTGCCACCATTGGATCTCGGTTTGCGCAGCAGCGCCGTGCGCGCTCACGAGCAGCGCGACGCCCGCGACGGAC
>VBAF01000185.1 GCA_005884705.1 Alphaproteobacteria bacterium | reverse complement strand
GGCGGCGGCTCGACCTGTCCGGCCTGAAGATCGTCGTCGATTGCGCCAACGGCGCCGCCTACAAGGTGGCGCCGACCGTGCTGTGGGAGCTCGGCGCCGAGGTGGTGCCGATCGGCGTCTCGCCCGACGGCTTCAACATCAACGGCAATTGCGGTTCGACGCACCCTGGGCTGCTGAAGGAGCAGGTGGTGGCACATCGCGCCGACCTCGGCATCGCGCTCGACGGCGACGCCGATCGTGTCGCGCTGGTCTGCGAGAAAGGCCGTCTGGTCGATGGCGACCAGCTGATGGCCACCATCGCCGAGCGTTGGCGCCGCGATGGTCGGCTGACCGGGGGCGGCGTCGTCGCCACCGTGATGTCCAATCTCGGCCTTGAACGCTTCGTCGGCGACCATGGCCTCCGGCTGGTGCGCACCCAGGTCGGCGATCGCTACGTGCTGGAGCGCATGCGCGCCGACGGGTTCAATCTCGGCGGTGAGCAATCCGGCCCATGCGACGACCGGCGACGGGTTGATGGCGGCGCTGCAGGCGCTGTCGGCGCTGCTCAAGAGCCGCAAACCGGCGAGCGAGGCCTTCCATGCCTTCGACCCGGTGCCCCAGCTGCTCAAGAACGTGAGGGTGGGCGATGCCAATGCCGCGCTCAACGCTCAATCGGTGATCGCGGCGATCGCGGCGGCGGAAAAGGAGCTCGGCGTGGGCGGCCGCATCCTGGTCCGCAAGTCCGGCACCGAGCCCTTGATCCGCGTGATGGCGGAAGGCGACGATTCGGAGCTGGTGCGCCACGTCGTCGATCGCATCATCGAGGCGATCCCGCGCCAGGCGGCATGACGAGGCCGGCATGAAAGGCCGCGTGCTGATCGTCGCCGGCTCCGATTCGGGCGGCGGCGCGGGCATCCAGGCCGACATCAAGGCGGTCATCGCCATGAACGGCTTTGCCGCCACCGCCATCACCGCGCTCACCGCCCAGAACACCGAGGGCGTGCACGGCGTCGTGCCGGTCGATCCTGCCTTCATCGTCCAGCAGATCGAGGTCGTGCTGGGCGACATCGGCGCCGATGCGCTGAAGACCGGCATGCTGCACAGCGCCGAGGTGATCGACACGGTCGTGGCGGCGCTCGCCAAGCACGCGCCCGGCGTGCCGCTGGTGGTCGATCCGGTGATGGTCGCCAAGGGTGGGCATCGGCTTCTGCTCACCGAGGCCGAGACCGCGCTGCGCGACCGGCTGCTGCCGATGGCGACGCTGCTCACGCCGAACCTGCCCGAGGCCGAGGTGCTGGCGGGCTTTCCGGTGCGCAACGAAGCCGACATGCGACGGGCCGCCGAGACTCTGATCGGGCTCGGCGCCAAGGCGGTGCTGATGAAGGGCGGCCATCTCGCGGGCGACCGCGTGATCGACCTGCTGTTTCACGATGGCCAAGTCGATCGCTTCGAGGACGCGCGCATCGACAGCCGCAGCACCCACGGCACCGGCTGCACGCTCGCCTCGGCAATCGCCGCCGGCCTCGCCCAGAAGATGAGCCTGCGCGACGCCGTCGCCCGCGCCCGTGCCTATGTGCGCGAGGCGATCGCCACCGCGCCCGGCTACGGCCACGGCCATGGCCCGCTCAATCACGCGGTGACGGTCAGGTCGTAGTCTTCCGGGACCGCAAGAGCTGCGGCTTGGTCAGGCTCCGAAGCGTTCGAGGCGTTCCAGTACGGCCGGGATCTGGTCGTCGCTCACGTTGGCAAAGGCGAGCCGCACGAAGCGCTCCTGGCCCGCGCCGAACATGTCGCCGGGGATGGTGAGCAGGTTCTCCTGGTCGGCCAGCCGCTTGGAGACGGTGGTCGAGCGCTCGCCGGCGAAGGGATGCTCGACGTAGGCGAAGTAGGCGCCGATGCTGACCAGGCGCCAGCGGTTGGAGCGGGCGAGGCCGCTGCCCAGGAGATCGGCGCGCGCCTTGAGCCCCTCGGTGTTCTGGCGCGCCCACGGCAGCAGGTGGCGCAGGCCGTAGAGCGCGGCCTCCTGGCCGAGCCGCGGCGGGCAGATCGAGACGCAGTCCATCGCCTTCTCGATCTCGGCCATCAGTGCGGCGCCCGCGGTCACGCCGCCGACCCGATAGCCGGTCAGCGCGAAGACCTTGGAGAAGCTGTAGAGATGGACCAGCGTGCCACGCCAGTCCGGCCGGCTGAACAGCTCGTGCGGCCGCTGCCCCTCGGGCAGGAAATCCTTGTAGGTCTCGTCGAGCAGGAGCGCGATGCCGTGCTTGCGGGCCAGCTCGAAGAAGGCGTCGATGGTGGCCGCCGGATAGACCGCGCCGGTCGGGTTGTTGGGCGAGATCAGGACGATGGCGCGGGTGCGCGGCGTGATCAGCGCCTCCGCGTCGCGGGCGTCGGGAACGGCGCCTGAGCCCGGCCGGAAGTCGAGCGACACCGGCGTCACGCCCTGCATGCGCAGCCACATGTCGTGGTTGAAGTAGTGCGGCCGCGGCACGATCACCTCGTCGCCCGCCTTGGCGATGCTCATCAGGGCGAGGCAGAAGGCCTGGTTGCAGCCCGAGGTGATGCCGACCTCGTCCGGCCGGATCGCCGCCCCGTAGAAGGCGGCGAGGTGTGCGGCATAATCCTCGCGCAGGGCCGGCAGGCCGAGGATCGGCGTGTAGCCGTGCATCGCAGGGTCGAGCAGCCGTTCGCCGAGATGCTGGCGCAGCTCCATCGCCGGCGGGTAGCCGGGCACCGCCTGGCTGAGGTCGATCAGCGGTCGGTCGGCGGGAAAGGTTCGACCGAGCACCCAGCGCTTGGTCTCGCCGATCGGCGAGGGCTCGACGGCGGCCAGCCATGGATTGACGACAGGGACATCACGCATCGGTGTTCGGGCTCGATTTCACAGCAATTTTCTGGATGGGCGCACCATCCTGTCAGCCGGAGCGGCTGTCAAACGGACGCGGCCCTCAAACGAAAATGCATTGCTTGGCCACATCCTTATGCATAGCATCCATGCCAAGGCTTAAAAAAGGGCCAACGAGTTCGCGTGTCGACGTGAGCGGGTGTGTCAGGAGGAAATTCGCATGGTTTCGAGAAGAGTGAGTCGTCGTCGTTTTGTCGCCACCACGGCGGCCCTGTCGGCCGTTGGCGTCGCTGCGCCGTTCGTGCGCGGGGCGTCCGCCGCCGGCAAGCTGACGGTCGGCTTCTGGGATCACTGGGTCCCGGGCGCCAACGGGGCGACCGAGAAGGCGGTCAAGGAATGGGCCGAGAAGGAAAAGGTCGAGGTCCAGATCGACTTCATCACCTCGCAGGGCAACAAGCTGCTGCTGACCATCGCCGCCGAGGCGCAGGCTAAAACCGGCCATGACATCCTGGCCATGAACACCTTCCTGCCGGCGCAATATTCCGAGCAGCTGGCGACGGTCGATTCCGAGATGGACCAGCTGATCAAGAACAATGGCAAGGTCAACGCGACCGTCGAGTATCTCGGCAAGGTCGGCGGCAAGTGGCTGGCCGTTCCGGCGACGACCGGCACCCAGTTCAAGGGGCCGTGCTCGCGCATCGACTTCATGAAGCAGTATGCCGGGCTCGACGTGCAGGCGATGTACCCGGCCGGCGCCGAGCCGCAGGACAAGGATTGGACCTACGACACCTTCCTGAAGGCGGCCGAGGCCTGCCACAAGGGCGGCCATCCGTTCGGCATCGGCCTCGGCACCACCTCCGACAACGTCGACACGATCGGCGCGGTCTTCCACGGCTACGGCGCGGTGCTGGTCGATGCCAAGGGCACGCCGACGGTGAAGACCGACGCGGTCCGCCAGGCGCTCGAATATTACAAGAAGCTGATGCAGTGGCTGCCGCCCGACGTGGCGGCGTGGGACGACGCCTCGAACAACAAGTTCCTGGTGTCGGGCCAGGCCTCGCTGATCATGAACCCGCCATCGGCCTGGGCGGTCGCCAAGCGCGATGCGCCGAAGGTCGCCGAGAACTGCTGGACGCACGGCATGCCGGCCGGGCCGAAGGGCCGGTTCGGGCCGTTCCTGCCGTTCTTCTGGGGCATCTGGAACTTCAGCAAGAACATCCCGGCGGCCAAGAGCCTGGTCATGCACCTGTCGACCCAGCCGGTCGTCGAATCGATGGTGGTGGCGTCCGGTGGCTACGACCTGCCGTCGTTCGAGAACTTCACCAAGTTCAAGGTGTGGGCTGAGGAAGGGCCGCCCAAGGGCACGCTGTTCCACTATCCCGACCCGTACCATCACCAGACGCTGTCGGTCGCCTGCGCGCCGGCGCCGCACAAGATCGCCGAGCAGATGTACAACCAGGGCATCATGACCCAGATGGCGGTGCGCTTCTTCCAGGGCGAGCCGCTGGAGAAGACCCTGACCTGGGCGGAAGGCGAAATCGAAGGGTTCATGCGGAACTAGTCACACGGGACGCCGGCCGCAAGGCCGGCGTCCTTCTCTCATCAAGCACCGGCACCGACGCACGGAGCATTCCATGGCCGACATCGCAGCCCCCCAATCCGCCATCGCCAGCCGACACGGGCGCAGCAGCCTGCACAAGCTGATGCAGCGCAAGTCGACGACCGCCTTCCTGATGGCACTGCCGCTGATCCTGATGATCTTCATCCTGGTCGCCTATCCGGCGGGCTACGCGATCTGGCTGGCGACGCTCAACAAGTCGATGACCAAGTTCGTCGGCCTCGGCAACTTCGACTTCATGTTCAAGCGCCCGACCTTCTGGGAGATCGTCTTCCAGTCCTGCCTGTTCGCCATCACCGCGGTGATCTTCAAGGCGATGATCGGCTTCATCGTGGCGCATTTCGTCAACAACATCCCGACCAAGGGCCAGCGCAAGTGGCGCGGCATGCTGCTGGTGCCGTGGGTCATCCCGGCGGCGATGAGCACGCTCTCCTGGCTGTGGCTGTTCGACCCGAGCTACTCGGCCTTCAACTGGCTGTTCGCGCAGCTTGGGCTGGGCAGGATCTCCTGGCTCGGCGAGGCGGGCTGGGCGCGCTTCTCGGTGATCCTGGTCAACGTCTGGATCGGCGCGCCGTTCTTCCTGATCATGTACCTGGCGGCGCTGAAGTCGGTGCCCGAGCAGCTCTACGAGGCGGCCTCGATCGACGGCGCGACCTGGTGGCAGCGCATCTGGTTCGTGACCCTGCCGATGATGCGCAACATCATCGCCATCACGATCCTGTTCTCGACCATCGTCACCTTCGCCAACTTCGACATCGTCCGCGTGCTGACCGCCGGCGGGCCGCTGACTGCGACCCACGTGTTCGCCACCTGGGCCTTCAAGGTCGGCATCGAAAGCGGCGACATCCCGCTCGGCGCCACCGTGTCGCTGTTCATGGTGCCGATCCTGGCGGTGGCCGCGACCTTCATCCTGCGCGATATCTCCAAGCGGGGGAGCGAAGTCTGATGGCCAACGCCGCAGTCGCGACCGCCGGGGCGCCGACCCGCCCCCTCAGCTACGGCAGCATCAGCCGGGACCGCAAGTGGGCGCTGCGCTGGTCCTACTTCTTNNGCTGTTCGCGATCTTCTTCCTGATGCCGCCGTTCTACATGCTGATCACCTCGCTGAAGCCCAAGGAGGAGATCGCGGCGATCACCAACCCGTGGTGGGTCTATGCGCCGACCCTCGACAACTTCATCGAGCTGCTGACGCAGAACGCCTACATGACGTTCTTCCGCAATTCGGCGATCGTCTCGGTCTGCGTCGTGATCGTCACCATGCTGATCAGCGTGATCGCCGCCTTCTCGCTCGCCCGCATGAAGTTCTGGGGCTCGGCGACGCTGGCGACCGGCGTGTTCCTGACCTACCTGATCCCCGACACGCTGCTGTTCATCCCGCTGTTCAAGATGATGGCGTGGGTGCGCGACACCACCGGCCTCGAGCTGGTGAATCACTGGTGGACGATGATCATCCTCTACCCGACGCTCACCGTGCCGTTCTGCACCTGGATCATGATCGGTTACTTCGCCTCGATTCCCAAGGAGCTCGACGAGGCCGCCCTGATCGATGGCGCGACCTGGATTCAGACCCTGACCAGGATCTTCATCCCGGTCGCGCTGCCCGGCATCATCGCCGCGACCATCTTCTGCTTCACCGTGTCGTGGGCGCAGTTCCTCTATCCGCTGGCCTTCACCACCTCGACCACCGAGCTGGTGCTGCCGGTCGGCATCGTCACGACCCTGATCAAGGGCGACGTCTTCAACTGGGGCCAGATCATGGCCGGCGCACTGCTGGGAGCAGCGCCGCCGCTCATCATCTATGCCTTCCTCATGGACTACTACATCGCGGGTCTCACCGCGGGCGCCACCAAAGGTTAAGGGCAGGGACAAATGGCTCAGGTAAGTCTGCGTAAGGTCATCAAGAAGTACGACGAGGTCCTGGCGGTGCGCGGTGTCGATCTCGACATCGCCGACAAGGAGTTCATCGTGCTGGTCGGTCCCTCGGGCTGCGGCAAGAGTACGACCTTGCGCATGATCGCCGGCCTCGAGGAGATCACCGGCGGCGACATCGAGATCGGCGGCAACATCGTGAACGACGTTCCGCCCAAGGATCGCGACATCGCCATGGTGTTCCAGAACTACGCGCTCTACCCGCACATGAACGTCTACGAGAACATGTCGTTCGGGCTGAAGCTCAAGAAGACGCCCAAGCAGGAGATCGACCAGCGGGTGCGCCAGGCGGCGGGGATCCTCGACATCACCGAGCTGCTCGACCGCAAGCCCAAGCAGCTGTCGGGCGGCCAGCGCCAGCGCGTCGCCATGGGCCGCGCCATCGTGCGCGATCCCAAGGTGTTCCTGTTCGACGAGCCGTTGTCGAACCTCGACGCCAAGCTGCGCGTGCAGATGCGCACCGAGATCAAGAAGGTCCACCAGAAGGTGCGCACCACCACGGTCTACGTGACCCACGACCAGGTCGAGGCGATGACCTTGGCCGACCGCGTGGTGGTGATGAACGCCGGCCTGATCGAGCAGGTCGGCACGCCCAACGACCTCTACCATTCGCCGGCCACCAAGTTCGTGGCGGGCTTCATCGGCTCGCCGGCGATGAACTTCATCCCCTGCCAGCTCGAGCAGGCCGCGGGCGCGCTGCGCGTGCGCCTCACCGACAAGCTCGCTTTCCCGGTGCCCGAAGGGCGGACGGCGCGATATACCCCGCACATCGGCAAGCCGAGCCTCGTGCTCGGCCTGCGTCCCGAGCACATCGCCGAGACGCGGCCGCACACCGAGCCCAACCAGCACGACTTCGAGCAGGTGATCGAGGTGGTCGAGCCGATGGGCATGGAAACCCTGGTCTACTTCACCGTTGGCGGCGCCGAAGTGTGCGGCCGGGTCAATCCCAACGCCGGCGCCACCGCAGAGCGGCCGATGAAGCTCAGGGCCGACTTGAGCAACATGCACCTGATCGACGACATCACCGGCAAGGTGCTCTAGGCTCGTCGGACCGACGTTTCAGGGGAGAATCGAAATGGCTGCGTTGACGGGCAAGGTCGCCTGGGTGACCGGTGCTGGCTCGGGTATCGGTCAGGCGGCGGCGATCGCGCTCGCCAAGGAAGGCGCCACAGTCGTGCTGACCGGCCGCCGCAAGGAGCCGCTGCAGGAGACGGCGACGACCATCAGGCAGGCCGGCGGCAAGGCCGACATCAAGCCGGGCGACCTGATGAAGGCGGCGTCCGTCACCAGGATCGCCAGGGACATCGAGAAGAAGTACGGCCGCTGCGACATCCTGGTGAACAATGCCGGGCTCAACATCCTCGAGCGCCAGTGGGCCAAGCTGACGCCGGCCAATGCCCAGCAGGTGATCGAGGGCAACCTGTCGAGCGCCTTCTACTGCTCGACGGCGGTGCTGCCGATGATGCGCAAGCGCAAGGACGGCGTGCTGATCCACACCTCGTCGATGGCCGGCCGCCATCCCAGCCTGCTCTCCGGCCCGGCCTACTCGGCGGCCAAGCATGGCGTGGTGGCGATGAGCCACACCATCAACCAGGAGGAATGCGTGAACGGCATCCGCTCCTGCGCGCTGCTGCCAGGCGAGGTCGCGACACCGATCCTCGACAAGCGGCCGGTGCCGGTCACCCCGGCCGAGCGCAAGCGCATGGCGCAGTCGGAGGATGTCGGCGACCTGATCCGCTACGTCGCCTGCCTGCCGGCGCATATCACGATCAACGAGGTCTGGATCACGCCGACCTGGAACCGCGGCTACGTCGCCAACCTCCAGCGCAGCAAGGCCTGACATGACGGTGACCATCAAGGCGAAGGCGCTGGAAGCCTTCGTCGCGGACATCTTTGCCTCGGCCGGCTGCTCGACGGAGGAGGGTGGCCGCATCGGCCGCTACCTGGTGAGCGCCAACCTGAGCGGCCACGACAGCCATGGCGTCGTGCGCGTGCCGCGCTATGCGGCGCAGAAGAAGAACGGCACGGTGGTCGCCGACGTCACCGTCGAGGTGGTGGTCGACACGCCGGTGATCGCCGTGATCGACGGCAAGTACGGCTTCGGCCAGACCGTGACGCCGCAAGCCGTGCGGATCGGCATCGACAAGTGCCGGAAGAACGGTCTCGCGGCAGTGACCTTGCGCAACGCCGGCCATGTCGGCCGGGTCGGCGACTGGGCCGAGATGGCGGCGGCCGAGGGCCTGGTGTCGATCCATTTCGTCAACGCCTCGGGCAGCGTGCTGGTGGCGCCGTACGGCGGCGTCGACCGGCGCTTCTCGACAGCACCCTATTGCGTCGGCATCCCGCGGCCGGGGCTGGATCCGCTGGTGCTCGACTTCGCGACCTCGATCGTCGCCGAGGGCAAGGTGCTGGTGGCCAGCCAGGGCGGCAAGAAAGTGCCGGAGGGCGCGCTGATCGGCGCTGACGGCACGCCGAGCGCCGATCCGCACCTGCTCTACGGCGAGTACACGCCGACCGGCCCGCGCAATCACGCGCAAGGCACCGGTGCGATCCGCGCCTTCGGCGACCACAAGGGCTCTGGCCTCGCCTTCATGTGCGAGATGCTGGGCGGCTCCTTCTCGGGCAACGGCGCGACCGATCCCAAGCGCGGGAAGTTCGCCAACGGCATGCTGTCGTTCTACGTCGACCCCAAGGTATTCGATCCCGCGGGCTTCTTTCCCCAGGATGTCGCCAAGTACGTGGCCTTCGTGAAGAGCTCGCGGCCGGCAACGGCAGGGGCTGAGATCCTGGTGCCCGGCGAGCCCGAGACGCGCATGCGCCGCCAGCGGCTGGCCGACGGCGTGCCGCTGCCGGACGACACCTGGGCCGCCATCGTCGAGACGGCGCGCTCGGTCGGCCTGGACGAGCGGCGCATCCAGAGCGCGGCTTCGCCCTGACGCGGCAGCCTACTCGCGCCGGGCCCGCTGCAGGCGGTCGAACGGTCCCATGACGGGGTCGGTGAAGGCCGGCTGGGCGATGTAGTCGCGCTGCAGCACCGCGCGCAGGGCGGCGAGCTGGTCGCGGCTGGCGATCATGCCGGACTCGCGCTCGAGCTGGTCCTGGCCGACATGCCCCAGCCGCACCAGCAGCACGTCGTAGCCCAGCTCCAGCGCACGGTCGATCTGGCTGCGCAGGTCG
>VBAF01000622.1 GCA_005884705.1 Alphaproteobacteria bacterium | reverse complement strand
CGAGCCCGAGGGCACGTTCCTCTATGCGCGTTATCCGCGGCCGGTCTCGGGTTGCGCCGCCGAGGTGAGCCAGCGCATCGCCGAGGCGGTGTTCGCGGCACTCACGAAGGCGATCCCCGATCTGCTGTTCGCCGCACCGGCCGGCACCTCGGGCAACCTCGGCGTCGGCGGCTACGATCCCGAGCGCAAACGCAGCTACATCATGTATCTCTTCACCGGCGGCGGGTATGGCGGCTTCCAGGGCGGCGATGGGCTCAGCAACGGCTGCTCGACCATCGGCATCTCGAAGATGCCGCCGGTCGAGGTGCTGGAGCAGTTCTATCCGATCCTGTTCGAGGAGTTCTCGTTGCGCGAGGGCTCGGGCGGCGCCGGCGAGTTCCGCGGCGGCTTCGGCATCAACTATGCGATCAAGCTCAGGCGCGGCGAAGCACGCGTCTCGATGGTGATGGATCACGGCCGCACCGGCCCGCAGGGCGTGCTGGGCGGCGCGGCGGGCGGCGTCAACACCGTGGTGGTGACGCAGGGCAACAAAACCTACAAGCCGCCGCACCTGTCCAAGGACCAGGACATCGAGATCGGCGTCGGCGACGTGGTGCGGGTCCAGACGCCGGGCGGCGGCGGTTTCGGCGATCCGAAGAAGCGCCGGCCCGACCTGATCGCCCGCGACATTGCCCGCGGCTACTACAGCGAAGCCGAGGCCAAGGCGAAGTTCGGCGCGCGGTCATGAAGCTCCAACGACGCTCTGTCCTGGCCGCTGTCCTGATCGCGGCGCCGACGCTGGTCCGCGCGCAAGCCAAGCTGCAGATCCCCGACCGGTGGTACGCCGTGAAGGTCGAGGACAATGCCTTCATCGTCGAGATGCCGGGCATTCCCGACCACAAGGTGCTGAACGACGCCTCGGCGCGTGGCACGCCCTTCGTGCTGCATTCCTACAGCCTCGAAGCCGGCGGCAATTCCTATGTGGCGCAGACGGCGTTCTATCCCGCCGATGTCGAGTATCGCGAGCCGCAACGCGTGCTGCATGCGGCGCTCGAAAGCCGCGCTAAGCAGCTCAACGGCGGCAAGTGGACGAAGACCGACTGGCGCGAAGTCGCCGGTGCGGCCGCGGTGGAATCGGCCGGCCCTCTCGCCGGCGGCAGCCAACTGCGCCAGCTCGCGGTGTCGAAGGAGCGGCGCTTCGTGTCGCTCGCCTTCATGGGACGGCGCGGACGCCGATCGCTTCTTCAAGTCGCTCAAGCTCACCTGATGGCCAAGCCTCGCATCCACGTGCTCGCGCCCGGCGGGACGATCGCAACGCGCCCAGACTCCAGCGGGGCCATGCAGATGGGCCTGGGCGCCGACGATCTGGTCGCCGCCGTGCCGCTGCTCAAGGGCGTCGCCGAGATCGCGGCCGAGACGGTGTCGCGGGTCGGCAGCCATTCGCTGGGCTTCGACCAGATCCATGCGCTCGCGGCCAGGATCCGGGCGCTCGAGGCCGATGGCGTGGTGGTGACGCAAGGCACCGACACCTTGGAGGAGACGAGCTTCCTGCTCGACCTGCTGCTCGAGTTGGATGTGCCGGTCGTCGTAACGGCGGCGATGCGCAACCCCTCGCTCACCTCGCCGGACGGGCCGGGCAACCTGCTCGCTGCCGTGCGCGTCGCGGCCGACCCCTGGATGCGCGCGCACGCCAAGGCGCTGGGCGTGGTCGCGGTGATGCTCGACGAGGTCTATGCCGCAGCCGACGTGGCGAAAGTCCATCCGACCCGCGTCAACGGCTTCGCCTCGATGCAGACCGGACCGCTCGCCGCTTTGGTCGAGGATCGCGTGGTGCCGATGTCGTTGCCGGTGCGCGACGCCATGATCGCCGCGCGTCGCAAGCTTGCCAGGATCGGCGACAAGGCCGCGCCCGTCGCCCTGTTCTGGACGGCGCTCGACGATGCGCTGCCGTTGATCCCGCTGATGCTCGCGGCGTCAGACCGGGTCGGCTATCGCGGCGCGGTGATCGCGGCGATGGGCGGCGGCCATGCGCCGGAGCGGGCGGTCGAGAACGTGGTGCGGCTGGCCAAGGCCATGCCGACGGTGGTCTCGCCACGCACCGGCGGCGGGCCGATGCTGCGCAAGACCTACGCCGGCCCGAGCTCGGAGATCGCCTTGCGCCAGGCCGGTCTGATCTGGGGCGGCCGGCTGCATCCGCTCAAGGCGCGGGTGCTGCTCGAGACCTGCCTGCGCGCGGGCCTCGAGCGCGCAGCGATTTCGGAGCTATTCGACGCCTTCGGCTGAGGCAAACAATCTGCAGTTTCAGCGTCCCAGGCGTCCCAGACCGTCCCAACAGGGGGGTGGGGCGAAATTCTGGGACGATGGGTCAAAACCCTTATGGAATGGGCATCGGAACCGTCCCAGGGCGGCTGGGACGCTAGCCGGGACGTGGGACGAGGAGCGCCCTCCCGCTCACGTCGTGCGGCGCGTGGGGCGGCAGTTGAAGGCGAGCGGCCGGGTGTTGCCGCGTTCGCGCAGCACGACGAGATCGTCGCGGCCGGACCATTCGACCGTGGCGTCGGCATAGCGGAAGCCATCGCCGGTCGGCTGGTACTCGGCCCGCCAGGTCTTGTCGCCGAAGGTCACCGAGGCGCGGTTCTTGGCGTAGACCACCGCCACTTCCTTGCGGCCCTCGCAGATATAGGCGATGCCCTGCGGCGTCGGATCGTCGGGCGACGGGCGCGGGATCGGCGTCCAGTTGATCGCCTCGCGCTGCACGCAGGCGCCGAGCG
>VBAF01000184.1 GCA_005884705.1 Alphaproteobacteria bacterium | reverse complement strand
CAGCCAGCCGTCGTAGCCCTTCTCGGCCAGCAGGCCGAACAGTCCGGTCCAATCGACGATCCCCTTGCCCGGCGGCAGACGATCGACCGGCGGCAGGCCGGCCGGCGGAGCATCGGGCACGTCGCTGAACTGGACGTAGAAGATCTCCGCGCCGGGCACGTCCTCGAAGCCCCGTCCCGGCCGCCCGCCGCGCTGCAGGTGATAGGCGTCGAGCAGCAGGCCGACGTTCGCCGCCCCCGCGCGCGCGATCAGGTCGCGCAGGATGTCGAGGCTCTTCACCACGGGATGCTGGAACTGGTATTCGAGCGTGACCTTGAGGCCGAACTCACCCGCGATCTCGCCGGCGCGGCGAATGTTGGCGACGGCATCGTCGGTCGCCGACGTGCCCGGGCCGATGGCGCTCATCATCATGCCGCAGCCCACGGCGACGGCATTCTCGCAACACTCGCGGAAGACGCCGAACAGGCGCTCGCGCTCGCCGCCGGTCGCGAAGATCCAGCCGTACTCGACGCCCATCGCGCTGACCGGCAGGCCGGCGGCGCGCACCAGGTCGAGGACGGCGGCGTTCGCCAGGCCGCGCTTGGCCGAGCGATCGAAGTCGATGCGGCGCAGCTCGACGGCGTCGAAGCCGCCGGCTTTCGCGGCGGCCAAGGCTTGATCGAGCGGGGTGGTGTCGACGGTCCAGGTGTGGAGTGCCAGGCCGCGAAAGCGGTGCATCGCGGTCAGATCCGCTGGTCCATCTCCAGCGCCGGTTCCGGCACGTCGACGCAGCCGATGATGCGCGCCGGCACGCCGGCCGCCGTGCAGCCGGCCGGCACCGCCTCGAGCACCACGCTGCCGGCGGCGATCTTGGCGCAGGCGCCGATCTCGATGTTGCCAAGCACTTTTGCGCCCGCGCCCAGCAGCACGCCGCGCCGCACCTTCGGGTGGCGGTCGCCGCGCTCCTTGCCGGTGCCGCCCAGGGTCACGCCGTGCAGCATCGAGACGCCGTCCTCGACCACCGCGGTCTCGCCGATCACCACGCCGGTGCCGTGATCGATGAAGATGCTCTTGCCGATCACCGCTCCGGGATGGATGTCGAGGGCGAACAGCGCGCTGGCGCGGCTCTGCAGGTAGTGGGCGAGGTCGCGCCGGCCGCGCAGCCACAGCCAGTGCGCCGCGCGGTAGGTCTGCAGGGCGTGGTAGCCCTTGAACCACAGCAGCGGATCGAGAGGAGAGGTGCAGGCGGGGTCGCGGTCGACGACGGCCATGATGTCGGCGCGGGCGGCGTAGCCGATCGCCGGATCGTCGTTCAGCGCCTCGTCGAAGGTCTGGCGGATCAGGGCGGCCGGCACCTCGGTCGTGCCGACCAGGCGCGCGAGGTGGTAGCTCAGCGCGCCCTCGAAGCGCGACTGGCTGAGGATGGTGGAATGGAGGGTGCCGGCGAGGACCGGCTCGGACGCGGCCGCTTGCTGGGCCGCTTCCCGAATCCTGGTCCATACCGGATCGACCGCCCGTGTCTCCGAAGCCTTGCTCCCGGAAGACCTGCTCCCGGAAGACTCGGGCTCGGCCGTGTTCTTGACGACTGCGCTATCCATGGCGCTCTCCTTCGACCCCCTTGAAGAGCAGGGCGGGCCGACTGAAACCGCCTCCCGCCCGGGAATCTACGTCCGAAAGGTTACCGGCGCAATTCTGGCCTAGCGGGCCGCCCGCGCCTCGAGCTCGTCGATCAGCGGCTCGACCTTGCCGCCATGGCTCGAGATATAGGAATTGAAATCCGAACGGCGAGTCATGACCATGCTGACGCCTTCGATTTTCACGTCGGTGATGCGCAGGCCCTGGCCCGAATCGCGGACCTCCCACTGGATGGCGATCGGCTGGCCGTTGCTCTGGGTCAGCTTGCTGTCGACTACCGAGGCGGCGTTGGGGCGGGTCGAGACGCTGGCGACGGTGAGCGTCTGGCCGCCATACTGGCCGAAGCGCTCGCTGTAGGCGCGCGCCTCGGCGCTGACCACGGCCTTGAGGAAGCGCTCGCGCTGCACCGCGCCGGTCGCCTCCCAATGGGTGGCGAGCGCCGCGCGGCCCATGTAGGGCAGGTCGAAGTAGTTCAACAGCACCTGCCGGATGCCGGCCTCGCGTTGCGGGCCGGTGGTGGTCTTGATCAGCTCGATCACCTCGGCCGCCGCCTTCTCGATCAGCTGGGCGGCGGGACCGTCGGCGGCGCGCGCCGGCAGGGCGAGCGCAGCGACGGCGAGGCACAGGACGGCACGACGAGACGCGAGCAGCAGCACCGATCGCTCCTGAAAGAAGATAAGGGCGTCTAGTCCTAGCGCACCAGGGCAAGCTTGTCGCGCCGTTCCAGCTCGGCGCGCGGGCCGGTCCTGTCGCGCTTCTGGCGGATGATCTCGGCCCGCTGCTGGGTGTAGGCCGAACGCAGGGCGGCATAGTAGTCGACCGAATTGCGCTCGAGGTCGTCCAGTGCATAGAGCGTGCGCGATCGGGTGTCGACCACGGTGGCGCCGAAGCGCGCGCCGGCATAGATCCAGCCGGCGGTGTTGCTGATGCTGAAGGTAACGATGCTGAACGGATCGATCGAGGCGTCGATCGCCATCCCGACGCCGTCGCGCGCGTTGGATGGGCCGATCATCGGCAGGACGATGTAGAAGCCGCCGTTCTCGGGCTCGACGCCGGCGTAGTAGCCGATGGTGTTGCCGAAGCCCTCCTTGGTCTTGGGCAGGCCGATCGCCGACGCGACGTCGAACAGGCCGGCGATGCCGATCGTCGAATTCACCAGGAAGCGCGCGAGCGTCGTGCCGGCGCGGCCGGGGGTGCCTTGCACGACCTCGGCGATGGCGGTCACGGGCTCGCCGAGATTTTCCAGGACGTTGTGCAGGCCGCGTTGGGCGGGCGGCGGCATCCAGTCGCGATAGAGCACGGCGATCGGCCGGATGGCGATGATGTCGACCGCCCGGTTGATCGAGAACACGAACCGGTTGGCCCCCTCGATCGGGTCCCAGGGCTCGTTGGCGCCGGTATCGCGGCCCGCGCATCCGCCCAGCAGGGCCGCGACTGCAGCCACCGCAAGGGCGGGTAAGCGGGCGCCCTCGATCCTGTTCATAAAACGTTCGATCATCGACGCTAACGACTCCCAAAAACGGCTTTGTTTTGCCGTAGTTGGCAGAAGTGTCGCACACGCCGCCTGCACTTTGAAGGCAGATCGGCGACTGGCCCGTCCGGCTTTTCTACTTGCATACATAAGTATATTTTTATATTGAATTTAGTTATGGATCGGCTGCTCACTTTGCTGCGCGCGGCGGCGGAAGATACGCGGCTGCGCATTCTCGCGCTGGCGGCGCGGGAGGACCTGACCGTCAGCGACTATGTAAACGTGCTGGGACAGAGCCAGCCGCGCGTATCGCGCCATCTCAAGCTGCTGGTCGAAGGCGGCCTTCTCGAGCGCTTCCGCGAGGCGCAGTTCACGCGATTCCGGCTGGTGACCGGCGGCGACGAGGCCGCGCTGGTGCGCGAGTTCGTGCGCCGGCTCGATACCAAGCATCCGCGGCTGGCGACCGACCGGGCGCGGCTCGATGCCCTGCAGCAGCGGCGGCAGACCGCGGCGGTGCGCTTCTTCCGCGACAACGCCCAGCGCTGGGACGAACTGCGCGCGCTGCACGTCGCCGACCGCGAGATCGAGCGCGCGCTTGCCCACCACCTGCCGCCGGGCGCGCGCCGGCTGCTCGATATCGGCACCGGCACCGGCCGGCTGCTCGAGGTGCTGGCGCCCAAGGTCGAGCGCGCCGTCGGCATCGACCAGTCGCGCGAGATGCTGGCGCTTGCCCGCGCCAACCTCGCGCGCGCCGGCATCGACAACGCCGACATCCGGCAGGCCGACATGTATGCCCTGCCGTTCGACGCCGACAGCTTCGATGCCGTCACCATCCATCACGTGCTGCACTATGCCGAGGACCCGGCGGCGGCGCTCGCCGAAGCTGCGCGCGTGGTCAAGCCGGGCGGTGTCGTGCTGGTCGTCGACTTCTCGCCGCACGACCTGGTCGAGCTCAAGCGCGAGCACGCCCACGTCCATCTCGGCTTCGCCGACAACCAGGTGCAGGGCTGGCTCCGGAGCGCCGGCCTCAATCCGCTGGCGCCGCTCAACTTCCCCGGCCGCCGCCTGATGACCGGCATCTGGCGCGGCGAGCGCGCAGCGGCGCCGCGCGCCGCCCGGCCGGCGACCCTGACGCAAGGAGCCGTGCGGTGAGCCTGTCCGAATTTCCCGTCCGCGCCGCCCAGCGCCTCCAGGTGTCGTTCGAGTTCTCGCCACCCAAGACCGAGGCGGCCGAGCGCACCTTGTGGGAGACCATCGAGCGCCTGGCGCCGCTCAAGCCCACCTTCTTCTCGGTGACCTACGGCG
>VBAF01000621.1 GCA_005884705.1 Alphaproteobacteria bacterium | reverse complement strand
CAACTTCCCCGACAAGCTGACGCCCGCGCAAAGGATCAACGACGAGCTCGCCGAACTGGGCAAGCTTGCGATGCGCCCCGAGGCCAACATCATCAAGCTGCCCAATATCTCTGCCTCGATCCCGCAGCTGAAGGACGCGATCAAGGAGTTGCAGAGCAAGGGTTACGACGTGCCGAACTATCCCGACAGCGACGCGACGCCGGCGGACAAGGAAATCCGCGCCCGCTACGGCAAGGTGCTCGGCAGCGCCGTCAATCCGGTGCTGCGCGAGGGCAATTCCGACCGCCGCGCCGCCGGCGCCGTGAAGCAGTACGCGCGCAAGCATCCGCACAAGATGGGCGCCTGGTCCAAGGATTCCAAGACGCGCGTGGCGCACATGTCGAGCGGCGACTTCTATGGTTCGGAGGTCGCGACCACCATCGCGGCGCCGACCAACGCCCGCATCGAGCTGGTCGCCAAGGATGGCGCGACGACGGTGCTGAAGCCGAAGATCCCGCTCAAGGCCGGCGAGATCATCGATTGCTCGGTGATGAGCGCCAGGAAACTGGACGCCTTCTTCGCCGAGCAGATCGAGACCGCCAAGAAGGACGGCATCCTGTTCTCGCTGCACGTCAAGACGACCATGATGAAGATCTCCGATCCCATCCTGTTCGGCCATTGCGTGTCGGTGTTCTTCGCCGACGTGTTCAAGAAGCACGGCGCCACCTTGAAGAAGCTGGGCGTCGACCCCGACAACGGCGTGGGCGACATGATGACCCGCATCGAGACGCTGCCGGAGGCCGAGAAGGCCGCGATCAAGGCGGATATCCAGGCCGAGTACGCCAAGCGGCCGGGCTTGGCCATGGTCAATTCCGACAAGGGCATCACCAACCTGCACGTGCCGAGCGACGGGATCATCGATGCATCGATGCCGGCGATGATCCGCGAGTCGGGCAAGATGTGGGGTCCCGACGGCAAGCTGCACGACGTGATCGCCGCGATCCCCGATCGTTGCT
Source organism: Alphaproteobacteria bacterium (assembly GCA_005884705.1). GTDB lineage: Bacteria > Pseudomonadota > Alphaproteobacteria > Reyranellales > Reyranellaceae > Reyranella. The sequence continues at coordinate 2,022 of VBAF01000621.1, read as the reverse complement.
ATGCGACGCTGTTCCAGGCCACCATCGAGGACTGCGAGGCGCATGGCGCGTTCGACCCCAAGACCATGGGCTCGGTGCCGAACGTCGGCCTGATGGCGCAGCAGGCCGAGGAGTACGGCTCGCACGACAAGACGTTCAGGCTCGCCGCCGAGGGCACGGTCAACGTGGTGGCCGACGACGGCAAGGTCCTGATGTCGCAGAAGGTCGAGGCCGGCGACGTTTTCCGGATGTGCCAGGTCAAGGACGAGCCGATCCAGGACTGGGTCAAGCTCGGGGTGCGCCGCGCGCGTCTGACCGGCAGCCCAGCGGTGTTCTGGCTCGACGCCAAACGCGCGCACGACGCGCAATTGATCGCCAAGGTCGAGAAGTACCTCAAGAACGAGGACACGAAGGGTCTGGACATCCGCATCCTGGCGCCGGTCGAGGCGATCAGGTTCTCACTCGAGCGCATTCGCAAGGGGCAGGACACCATCTCCGTCACCGGCAACGTGCTGCGCGACTACCTGACCGACCTCTTCCCGATCCTCGAGCTCGGCACCGGGCGGCGGGTTGTTCGAGACCGGGGCCGGCGGCTCGGCGCCCAAGCATGTCGAGCAGTTCCAGCACGAAGGCTATCTGCGCTGGGATTCGCTGGGCGAATTCCGGGCACTTGGCGCTTCGCTCGAACATCTGGCGCAGACAACCGGGAATGAGGACGTCAAGGTTCTGGCCGAGACGCTCGACGAGGCCAACGGCAAGATCCTCGACGACAACCGTTCGCCGGCCCGCAAGGTCGGCGAGCTGGATAATCGCGGCAGCCATTTCTACCTGGCAAAGTATTGGGCAGAGGCGCTGGCGCGGCGAGACAACAGCACGCCCCTGTCGGCCCGCTTCAAACCGCTGGCGGAGGCCTTGAAGGCCAACGAGGCCAAGATCGATGCCGAGCTGATCGCCGCGCAGGGTAAGCCGGTGGCGACTGGCGGTTACTATCTGCCCGATCCGGCCAAGACATCGGCAGCGATGCGGCCGAGTGCGACGTTGAACGCGGCACTCGCCGCTCTTTGATGCGGCGTCAGGTGGAACGGGAAGCAAGATGCCGAAGATCAAGGTGAAGAATCCGGTCGTCGAGATGGACGGCGACGAGATGACCCGCATCATCTGGGCGTTCATCAAGGACAAGCTGATCCTTCCGTACCTCGACATCGACCTGAAGTATTACGACCTCGGCATCGAGCATCGCGACGCGACCAACGACCAGGTGACGGTCGATTCGGCCAAGGCGACCCAGCAGTACGGCGTCGCGGTGAAGTGCGCGACCATCACGCCGGACGAGGGCCGCGTGAAGGAGTTCAAGCTCAAGGAGATGTGGCGCTCGCCCAACGGCACCATCCGCAACATCATCGGCGGCACCATCTTCCGCGAGCCGATCGTCTGCAAGAACGTGCCGCGCCTGGTGCCCGGCTGGACCCATCCGATCGTGATCGGCCGCCACGCCTATGGCGACCAGTATCGCGCCACCGACTTCCTGGTGCCGGGCAAGGGCAAGCTCACCGTCAAGTTCGAGGGCGCCGACGGCAAGGTGATCGAGCACAACGTGTTCGACTTCCCGGGCAGCGGCGTGGCGATGGTGATGTACAATCTCGACGAGTCGATCATCGGCTTCGCGCGCAGCTCGTTCAATTACGGCCTGAACCGCGGCTGGCCGGTCTATCTCTCGACCAAGAACACCATCCTCAAGCGCTACGACGGCCGCTTCATGGATCTGTTCCAGAAGGTGTTCGACGAGGAGTTCGCCGCCAAGTTCAAGGCCAAGAACATCACCTACCAGCATCGCCTGATCGACGACATGGTCGCCTCGGCGCTGAAGTGGCACGGCGAGTTCGTGTGGGCCTGCAAGAACTACGACGGCGACGTGCAGTCCGACACGGTGGCCCAGGGCTTCGGTTCGCTCGGCCTGATGACCTCGGTGCTGCTGACGCCCGACGGCAAGACGGTGGAAGCCGAGGCCGCGCACGGCACGGTGACGCGTCACTATCGCGAGCA
>VBAF01000620.1 GCA_005884705.1 Alphaproteobacteria bacterium | reverse complement strand
GGATCTATAGGGCCCCATAGATCCCTCGCTACGCTCGGGATGACACAAGGTTCGTTCGTGTCATTCGGGAATCCTCACCGTGAACGCCGGCACCGGCACGAACTCCTCGTCCTTGCTCCCCGCGCGCCACATGAAGACGGCGAAGCGGCCCGGCGCGTCGAGCGTGGTCAGGCCGTGGTGCCAGGTGTCGGGCTTGTAGGTGACGCCCTGCTGGCCGGTGGCAATGAAAGCGCGGGCAGCCGCCATGTCAGGGCCGCCCTTGGCGGCATGCGGCGCCACCACGATCAGCCAGCGCGCCACGTCGACCGGCACGAAGCTCTGCGAGGAGAATTCGTGGCGCTCCATCAGCTTCGACTCGAGCGGCCGGTCTTGTGTCGGCGGGCGAAAGCTCATCGACAGGCTGGGCCTGGCAGTGGGCCGCAGGTTACCGAGGGCCTCCTCGTAGTAGGTGCGGCCGGCCTGCTGCGGCACGTCGATCACCTCGCCGAACGGGGCGAAGGCGCCCTTGGTCAGCGGCTGCGGCACAATCTCCATCTCGGCTCCCGATCAGGCATGGTCGGGGCCAGCATCGGCACGAACGCCGCCGCGATCAAGATGCCCGATCAGTAGCGGTAATACTGCGGATGGCCGTAGTAGGGCCGATAGCCCGGGCCGTAGTACGCACAGGCGGCCACTGCCGCCAGCAGGCACACACCGACGATGATCTTGAGGATGCGCATTGTCGCCTCCAATCGTTGGTCTTCGATAGGAGTACGAGCGCGATCATGGCGGCTCGGGGGCAGCCCCGAAGATGCAACGGGCGCCTTGCGGCGCCCGGAACTCGGACCCCCTTCGGCCGTTCCCTGATGGAGGTGACCAACCATGTCCGCATCAATGTGTTTCCCCTGCCCCAAGCCGCTGAAGCTGTTTGCCGGTACCGCGGTCGCTGCCCTCTTGATCGGCGGGGCGGCCGGCGTTGGCGCGCAGACCCCGACCACCACCGAACCGCTCCTGCAGCAGCAGGCTTCGCTGCCGGCGAGCGGCATGACGGCAAACACGACGTCAAACACGACGGCGAATCTGCCTCCGCTTGCGCTCGCCCATGACGACGTGCGCGAAGTGCAGAATCAGCTGATCGCGCTGGGCTTCGATCCCGGCCCGGCCGATGGCCAGGTCGGTCCAGCCACCATCGGCGCGGCGCAGCAGTACGATCAGAGCCGCGGCGGCAGCGGTCAGGTGTCGATCGATGGCGCACTGCTCGCGCGCCTGAAGCAGGACACCGCTCCGCGCCTGACCTACGAGCAGGTCGCCGCGCGGTCGCAGGCGCGCCAGCAGTCGGCGTCGGCTCCGGCGTCAAACCAGTTCGGCAACGTCGTGCAGCAGATCGTGCCGCTCATCGGAGCTGCGATCGCCAACAGCAACAGCAATAACGGCTATGGCCCCGGCTATTACGGCCCCGGTCCCGGCTACTACGGTCCGGGCCCCGGCTATTACGGCCCCTACGGCTACCGCGGCTACTAGGGCGGGCAGGGAGGGGCCCGCGCGGGCCCCTTCGTCGTAGCTTGCCCATCGCCACGGCGGTGTCGGCCATGCGGTTGGAGAAGCCCCATTCGTTGTCGTACCAGGCGACGATGCGGACGAACGTGCCGCCGAGCACCTTGGTCTGGTCGATGCCGAAGGTGGCCGAGTGCGGGTCGTGGTTGAGGTCGCTCGAGACCAGCGGCGCCTTGGTCCAGGTCACGATGTTCGACAGCCGGTTCGATTTGGCCGCAGTCGTAATGGCGGCGTTGACCTCGTCGACCGTGGTGGCGCGCTTGGCCACGAAGCCGAGATCGATGAACGAGACGTTGGGCGTCGGCACGCGGATCGCCGCACCATCGAGCTTGCCGGCGAGCTCGGGCAGCACGAGGCCGATCGCCTTGGCGGCGCCGGTGGTGGTCGGGATGATGTTCTGCGCGGCGGCGCGGGCGCGATAGAGATCCTTGTGCATGGTGTCGAGCGTCGGCTGGTCGCCGGTGTAGGAGTGGATCGTGGTCATGAAGCCGTGCTCGATGCCGAACGACTGGTGCATGATCTGCGCCATCGGCGCCAGGCAATTGGTCGTGCACGAGCCGTTCGAGACCACGACGTGGTCCTTGCCGAGCTTGTCGTCGTTGATGCCGAAGACGACCGTCAAGTCGGCCTCGTCGGCCGGCGCCGATACCAGCACGCGCTTGGCGCCGGCCGCGAGGTGGGCCGACGCGGCCTTCTTCGAGGCGAAGAAGCCGGTGCATTCCAGCGCGATATCGACGCCCAGCGCCTTGTGCGGCAGCTTGGCGGGATCGCGCTCGGCGGTGACCTTCATCTTGCCGCGGCCGACATCGATCGTGTCGCCCTCGACCTTGACCTCGTGCGGGAAGCGGCCATGGACGGTGTCGTAGCGCAGCAGGTGGGCGTTGGTCTCGACCGGGCCGAGATCGTTCAGCAAGACGACTTCGATGTCCTTGCGGCCCGACTCGGTGATGGCGCGCAGGATGTTGCGGCCGATCCGCCCGAAGCCGTTGATTGCAACCCGTACCGCCATCTCGTCCTCCGTTATGACCCCCTCCCAACCCTCCCCCTGAGGGGGAGGGCAGGCTGCCGTGATCCCGAAATGCTTGTAGAGGTCGGCGGCCTTGCCCGAGGCGCCGAAGCCGGTCATGCCGACGAACGCGCCGCGCTCGCCCAGCCAGCGCTCCCAGCCGAAGCCGCCGGCCGCCTCGCAGGCGACCCGCACCGTGCCGCCGCCGCCCATGACCTCGGCGCGATAGCTGTCGCTCTGCTGCGCGAACAGCTCCCACGACGGCATCGAGACGACCGCGGCAGCCAGCCCGTCCTTGGCCAGCAGGTCGCGCGCGCCGAGCGCAAGCTGGACCTCCGAGCCCGAGGCGATCAGGCGGATCGGGTTTGCGGGCTCGCCGGCCAGGATGTAGGCGCCGCGGGCGCACAGGTTGTCGTCGCCGGCGTGGCGCAGGGTCGG
>VBAF01000253.1 GCA_005884705.1 Alphaproteobacteria bacterium | reverse complement strand
TCATGTTCCCTATCAAGGCAGCGCGCCGGCCCTGCAGGATCTTCTCAAAGGCCACGTCGTTGCGATGTTCGCCCCCGTCAATACCGTCGTGCCGCATATCCGGACGGGCAGGCTGCGCGCGCTGGGTATTGCCGGCCGTCGGCGCGAGGTGGTGCTGCCGGACGTGCCGACGATGGACGAAGCCGGTCTCAAGGACTTTCGAGCGGCGCCGTGGTTCGGCCTGTTCGCCCCCAAGGCCACGCCCAGCCTGGCGCTCGACGGGATGTGCGCCGCCGTCCAGCTGGCGCTCGACACCGACGAGGTCAAAAGCGTGTGGACGGAGCAGGCCGCAAAAGTCGAACCCCAAAGCCGCGCGGCCTTCACGGTCTTCGTCGAGCGGGAAGTCCGTCGCTGGTCGGCGATTGCCAGAGCCGCCAACATCCAGCTCGGGTAGGCGCATGAAGACCAACCGTCGTGCCGTGCTGGGCGGCCTTGCGGCGCTCCCTTGAGTCAGGTCGCGCCGCCGCCGTTCACCTGGATCATCTGCCCGTTGATGTAGGCGCCGCCCTCGGACACCAGCAGCCGCGCCGCCGCTGCGACCTCGACCGGCCTGCCGAACCGGCCGAGAGGCACGCGCGCCAGCGTCTGGGCACGCGCTTGCGCCGAGGCGTTCTTTTCCTCGACGTCGGGCGCGATCGGGCCGGGCGAGATGGTGTTGGCGGTGATGCCCTTGGGCCCGAATTCCATCGCCAGCGCCTTGGAGAGGCCCCACACACCGTGCTTGGCGACCGACACCGGCGCGCGGCCGGCGTGGCCGTGGATTGCATTCATGCCGGCGAAGTTGACGACGCGGCCCCAGCCCTTGTTCACCATGCCGGGCAGGCAGGCGCGGGCGAGCCAGACGGCGGCGTTCATGTCGACGTCGATCACCCGCTGCCACTCGGCATCGGTCATCTCGAGGAACGGCTTGTTGGGGCGCAGCGCGGCGTTGCTCAACAGCGCGTCGACCGCGCCGAACGCCTTGATCGCCTCGTCGGCGATGCGCTTGCATTCGGCGGCCTTGCCGACGTCGCCCATGACGACGATCGCCTTGATGCCGAACTTCTCGGCTTCCTTGGCGACTCTGTCGCAGGCGGCGCGATCGCTCGAACCGTTGATCGCGACGTTGAAGCCGTCTTCGGCGAGGCCGAGGACGCAGGCGCGGCCGATGTTCTTGCCGGCGCCGGTGACGAGGGCGGCTTTTCCGTTGGCCGCCATCTCAGATCACCCCGCCCGCGCGCAGTTCCTTGATCTTCTTCGGGCTCATGCCCAGGCCCTTCAGCACCGCCTTGTTGTGCTGGCCGAGCTCCGGCGTCGGCTTCAGCTTCTTGGGCTGCGGCGAGGCCGAGAGATTGATCGGCTGGCCGACCACCTTGATCTCGCCAAGCATGGGATGCTTGATGCCGCGCGCGATGCCGAGATGCTGGACCTGCGGCTCGGCGAAGGTCTTGTCGATCGTGTTGATTGGCCCGCACGGCACGCCGGCCTTGTTGATCGCCGCGATCCAGTGGTCCGAGGTTTTGGTCTTGGTGAGTTCGCTGATGCGCTCGTTCAGCGCCTTGCGGTTCTGCGAGCGCAGCTGCGGCGTCGCGTGTTCGGGATGATCGAGCAGTTGCGGCGCGGCGAGCGCGCCGCAGAAGCGCTTCCACAGGTTGTTGCCGGAGGCAGCGATGTTGATGTGGCCGTCGCTGGTCGGGAACACGCCAGTCGGGATCGATGTGGGATGGTCGTTGCCGGCCTGCTTGGCAACCTCGCCCTTCATCAGCCAGCGCGAGGCCTGGAAGTCGAGCATGAAGATCTGCGCCTCGATCAGCGAGGTGTGGACCCACTGGCCCTTCTTGGTGCGCTCGCGATTGTAGAGCGCGAGGATGATCGCCTGGGCGAGCAGCAGGCCCGAGGTCAGGTCGGCGATCGGGATGCCGACCCGCATCGGCCCACGGCCCGGCTCGCCGGTGATCGACATCAGCCCACCCATGCCCTGGGCGATCTGGTCGACGCCGGGGCGGGCGGCGTCGGGGCCGGACTGGCCGAAGCCCGCGATCGAGCCGTAGATGATCTTGGGATTGACCTTCTTGACCGACTTGTAGTCGACCTTGAGGCGGTACTTCACGTCGGAGCGGTAATTCTCGACGATCACGTCGGCCTTCTTGGCGAGCTTCATGAAGATCGCGTGGCCTTCCTTGCTCTTGAGGTTGAGCGTGATCGCCTGCTTGTTGCGGTGCAGGTTCTGGAAGTCGAAGCCGTGCCGCGCGCCGCCCATCGCGTCGGTGGTCGAGCCGGGCTCGGGCGGCTGCTCGATCTTGATCACCTGCGCGCCCCAATCGGCGAGCTGGCGGACCGCCGTCGGTCCGGCGCGATGCGCCGTGAGATCGAGCACCTTGATGTGGGAGAGTGGAAGCTTGGCCATTTGTTTGTTCCCCTAAGAGCAATGAGCAAAGCTGTCATCCCGAGCGCAGCGAGGGATCCATACTGATCCGCATAGATCCCTCGCTCCGCTCGGGATGACACCGGTTCTGTGTCAGCGTCCCTTGAATGCCGGTTTGCGCTTTTCCATGAAGGCGCGGCGGCCTTCCTTGAAGTCGTCGCTGTCGAAGCAGGCCTCGGCCATCTTCTCGAGCTTCTTGTGGTCCTGCTCGCTCTCGGGCTTGGCGATCTCGCGCGCCGCCGCCTTGGCGAGCGCGATCGTGAGTGGGGCGTTCTGGCCGATCGCGTCGGTCGTCTTGGCGACCAGCGCATCGAGCTCGCCGTCGGCGGCGACGCCGTTCACCAGGCCCATCTCGTAGGCTTCCTTCGAGGTATACTGCTTGGCAGTGAACAGGAACTCCATCGCCCGCGGCAGGCCGACGATGCGCGACAGCCGCTCGATGCGGGTGAAGCCGTAGCCCAGCCCGAGCTTGGCCGCCGGGATGCCGAAGCGGGCGCCCTCGTTGCAGAAGCGCATGTCGCAGCAGGCCGCCAGGTTCATGCCGCCGCCGATGCAGTAGCCGGTGACCTTGGCGATCGTCGGCTTGGGGAAATTGTAGAGGCCCTCGTAGCCCTGCTTGGAGATCGCGTCGTAGCGCACCTGCGCCTCGGCGTTGGCGCGTTCGCTCTCGAACTTGGAGATGTCGGCGCCGGAGACGAAGGCCTTGCCGCCGGCCCCGCTGACCACGACGCAGCGCACCTTCGGATCATTCTCATAGTCCTTCAGGAGCCCGACGAAGGCGTCCCACATGTCGAGCGAAACGGCGTTCAGCTTGGCCGGATTGTTGAAAACGACATGGCCCACGGCGCCTTCGCGGCTGCCGTAGATCTTCTGCTCCTGCATGCGGAACTCCTCCCAAACCTCGAATATAGCGCGCGGCCGGCGATTTGAATAAGGTGTGAGTCAGGGAGGAAAAGTGGCCTCAGTTGAACTGAAGGGCCTCGGCAAGCGCTACGGGGACGCTGTCGCGGTCGATAACGTGTCTTTGCTGATCGGGCACGGTCAGCTCGTGTGCCTGCTCGGGCCCTCCGGCTGCGGCAAGACCACGACTCTGCGCCTGATCGCCGGCTTCATCGAGCCGTCGGCAGGCGAAATCGCGGTCGGCAGCAAGGTCTTGTCCACGCCGCAGCGCACGGTGCCGCCGGAAGGCCGCAACATGTCGATGATCTTCCAGAGCTACGCGCTGTGGCCGCACATGACGGTGGCGGAGAATGTCGCCTACGGCCTGCGCATTCGCAAGATGGACAAGGCCACGATCGAGTCCAAGCTCCAGGCCATCCTGTCGACGACGCACCTCGAGGCATTGGCCGAGCGCTATCCCGGCGAGCTGTCGGGCGGCCAGCAACAGCGCGTGTCGCTCGCCCGCGCCCTGGTGGTCGAGCCGGAGACGCTGCTGCTCGACGAGCCCTTGTCGAACCTCGATGCCAACCTGCGTGAGGAGATGCGCTTCGAGATCCGTCGCCTGCACGACCGCTACCGCTACACGACGGTCTACGTGACGCACGATCAGTCCGAAGCGATGACCACCGCCGACCAGATCGCGGTCATGAACCTCGGCCGCATCGAACAGCTCGGCACGCCCAAGGAGATCTACGACCAGCCGCGCTCGGTGTTCGTGGCGCGCTTCATCGGTGGCAGCAACATCCTGACAGGCAAGGCGGTCGACGCCGGTCACGTGTCGGTCACAGGAGCCACGCTGGCGACGACCGGGCGTGCGCTGACGACAGGCGAAACGGTTTCGGTGTCGATCCGCCAGCACGAGATCGCGATTGCGACCGCGAAGCCCGCCGCGGACAACCTGCTTCACGCCGTCGTGAGTCGGCAGGTCTTTCTCGGCGCCGCACGCGACTATACGGCCGTGCTCGACGACAAGACGGAAGTCAGGGTGACGGCGCCGCCGATCCAGGATATCGCACCGGGGCAGGAGGTGTGGCTGCGCCTGCCGGCCGAACGGTGCCGGGCTTTGACAGGAGGAATCGAAGGATGACGCGGAAGCTGACGCGCCGGCGTGTATTTGCCGGTTCGACGACGGCCCTGATGGCGAGCGGCTTCGTGCGCTCGGCACAGTCCGCCCCGGCGGCGGAGAGCATCACGCCGCAGCTGATCGAGGCCGCCCGGAAGGAAGGCAAGGTCATCTGGTACAGCTCGGTTGACCTTGCGCTCGCCGAGAAGGTCGCCAAGGGCTTCGAGGCCAAGTATCCCGGCGTCAGCGTCAAGGTCGAGCGCTCGGGCGCCGAGCGCAACTTCCAGCGCATCGGCCAGGAATACGCGAGCAAGAATGCTGGCCGCCTACATGCCCGAGGACGTGGCGCGCGACTTTCCCGCGATGCACAAGGACCCGGACGGCATGTTCGCCTCGTGGCGCATCACGCTCTGCCCGATCGCCTACAACACCAAGCTGGTGAAGTCGGAGGAGGCGCCGAAATCCTTCGCCGACCTGCTCGATCCCAAGTGGAGCGGCAAGATGGTCAAGGCGCACCCGGGCTACAGCGGCGTGGTCATGACCTCGACCCAGCAGCTCAGCCGCGACCTCGGCTGGTCGTGGTTCGAAAAGCTGTCCAAGCAGAAGGTGATGCAGGTCCAGTCGGCGACCGAGCCGCCCAAGAAGATGCTGGCCGGTGAGCGCGCCATCATGGTCGATGGTGGCGAATACCTGCTGGTCCTGATGAAGGAGAAGAACGATCCGATCGAGATCGTCTACCCGACCGAAGGCACGCCGCTGATCAGTGGCCCGTCGGGCATCATGGCCAACGCGCCCAATCCCAACGCTGCACGGCTGTTCCAGGCCTGGTCGTTCACCGCCGAGGCGCAGCAGCTCAACATCGACATTGCCGGGCTGCGCTCGGCGCATCCCAAGACCAAGGACCACGCCGGCGCGCGCAAGTTCTCCGACATCAAGCTGCTGCGCGAGGAGCCGGCGGTCGTCGCCGACAAGGCCGACGAGATCAAGGCGCAGTACACCAAATACTTCAAGGTGTGAGGATGCAGCGGCGTTCGCTTCTCACCGCCAGCCTTCTGCTGCCGCTCGGCGCGCGCGTCGTGTCGGCGGCGCCGGCAGCGGAGCCGGTGACGACGGCGCTGGTCGAGGCGGCGAAGAAAGAAGGCAAGGTCACCTACTACACCGCGATGGACCTGTCGGTCGCCGAGCCGATGGCCAAGGCGTTCGAGGCCAGGTACCCCGGCATCAAGGTGGCGGTCGAGCGTTCGGGGGCGGAGCGCGTCTTCAACCGCATCGGCCAGGAGATGGCGAGCAAGATCCATCGCGTCGACGTGGTGAACAGCTCCGATGCCGCGCACTTCATCTCGTGGAAGCGCGAGGGCTGGCTGGCACCCTACCTGTCGGACGAGATGGCGCGCGACCTGCCGGCCGAGATGGTCGATCCCGACGGGCTGTTCTGCAACCAGCGCACCCATCTCAGCACCATCGCCTACAACACCAAGCTGATCGCGCCGGCCGACGCGCCCAAGGGCTTTGCCGACCTGCTCGATCCCAAGTACGCCGGCAAGATGGTCAAGGGCCATCCAGGCTATTCCGGCACGATCATGACGGCGACGCAGCAGATCAGCCGCGAGCTCGGCTGGCCCTATTTCGAGAAGCTTGCCAAGCAGAAGGTGCTGCAGGTCCAGTCGGCGACCGAGCCGCCCAAGCGCCTCGAGGCCGGCGAGCGCGCGGTCGCGGTCGATGGCAGCGATTACCTGTTCTGGCTGGCCAAGGAGCGCGGCGCACCGGTCGAGCTGGTGTTCGCGGTCGAGGGCACGCCGCAGATCAGCAATCCGATGGGCATCTTCAAGTCGTCGCCCAACCCCAGCGCGGCGCGGCTGATGGTAAGCTGGATCATGTCGGGCGAGGGCCAGAGCTTCATCGTCAACCTGAGCGGCCAGTATCCGGCCAACAAGCAAGTGAAGGTCAAGCCTGGCCGCCCCGCGCTGGCGCAGATCAAGACCTTCAAGGAGGATCCGGTCGCGGTCGAGAAGCAGGCCGACCAGATCAAGGCGCAATACGCCAAGTACTTCAAGGTATGACCCTGCGCGCGTTCGACGTCTCGCGACCCGTCCTCGCTCTGGTGGTGGCGCTGCTGGCGGTGATGATCGTGCTGCCGATGGGCTGGCTGCTGATCTATGCCTTCGCCAGCAAGGACGGCCAGCCGACCCTCGACAACTTCGTCACCCTGTTCACCGATCCGAGCTTCGTCGATCCGCTGCTCGCCACCCTGTTGCTTTCGGTCTCGGTGAGCGGCCTGTGCTGCCTGATCGCCGCTCCGATGGGCTGGCTGGTGGCGCGCACCGACATGCCGCTGGCGCGCACCGTGCGCACCCTGGTGATGGCCTCGCTGGTGACGCCGCCCTTCGTCGGCGCCGTCGCCTGGGAGATGCTGGCGGCGCCCAACTCGGGCCTGCTCAACCAGCTGTGGCGGCTCGTGACCGGCGCGCCGGCCGACGAGGCGCTGTTCGACATCTACACGATGGAGGGGCTGATCTTCGCGATCGCCTGCTACACCTTCCCCTACGTCTTCATCCTGGTCGCCAACGCGCTCGACCGCATGCCGGGCGAGCTCGAGGACGCCTCCTCGATGCTCGGCGCCGGCCTGTGGGCGACGGCGCGGCGGATCACCATCCCGCTCGCCCTGCCGACCCTGCTGGCCGGCGCCCTGGTCGCCTTCCTGCAGGCGCTGAACCAGTTCGGCTCGCCCGCGATCCTCGCCATCCCGGCCGGCTTCCATACCCTCACCACCAAGATCTGGAGCCTGTTCCAGTTCCCGCCCAAGCCCGAGCTCGCGGCGGCGACCTCGCTGCCGCTGCTACTGCTGACGGTCGCGCTGCTGCGCACCCAGGCGTCGATCCTCGGCCGGCGCGGCTATGCCGTGCTGGGCGCCAAGTACGGCGCGCCGCGGCTGATCCGGCTCGGCGCCTGGCGCTGGCCGGCGGTGGCGCTGGCCATGGTCGTGCTCGCCATGCCGCTCTTCCTGCCCTACGCGGCGCTGATCAACACCGCCTTCAGCCGCGTCTCCTCGCAGATCCTCTCGCCCGAAACCTTCACCCTGCACAACGTGGTGTTCACCTTCTGGCAGCTCAGTTCGACCATGCCGGCGCTCAAGAACACCTTCCTGCTGGCGACCGCGACGGCGACCTTGGGCGGCGTGCTGGCGCTCCTGATCGCCTACATCGTGGCGCGCCAGGCGATGGTCGGGCATCGGCTGCTCGCTTTCCTCGCGACCTCGCCGCTCGCCATCCCCGGCATCGTGCTGGGCGTCGGCCTGTTCCTCGCCTACACGCGGCCGCCGCTCACGCTCTACGGCACGCTGTGGATCCTGCTGATCGCCTTCATCACGGTCGAGATGCCGGCGGCCTACCAGCAGCTCGGCTCGGCTTTCCATTCGGTCCATCCCGAGCTCGAGGAGGCGGGCCGCATGCTGGGTGCCTCGCGCCTGCGCACGCTCATGGACATCACCGCGCCGCTCCTGCGCTCGGCGGCGATCGCCACCTGGTGCTTCGTCTTCGTCGGCGTGATCCGCGAGCTCAGCGCCGCGGTCATCCTGTTCACCTCGGAGACCAAGGTGCTGTCGGTGCTGATCTTCGACCTCAAGGAGAGCGGCGACGTCGGCGCGATCGCGGTGCTCAGCCTCACCATGGTGGTCCTGACCACCGTCGTGATCATCATCGCCAACCGCATCGGCGGCCCGCGCGAGGCGCGCGTGCCGACCCGCGTCGGCGCTTAGAGCGGCGTTATCTGAAAGGCTCCACACGCCGACGCGCTTCGCTTCGCGCGCGATATAGAAGCCGGCATAGGTCGGTCCCGGCTTCCAGTCGATCAGCAGGTCGACGCGCTGCAACAGATCGGCCCGGCCGGCCTGCGGTCCCATCGCCGCGACGGCGCTGCCCAGCAGGGTCCGGCGCCCCAAGAGACGAATGATCATTCCGGGCGAGGCTAGCACAGGCTGCGCAAGCGCCGAGTCCGCCATCGCGGCGACAGCGCCGCCGCGTTGGACACGTTCTGTACTCGCCCCTGCATTGGCCGCAGATTGACGCAGGCGGCCTGTGGCGGCGGCGGACCCTGAAATAGTCACCCGGTCGTCACACCAGGGGGGCTCGACTGCCGCGCGCGCCATGCTATGACGCGGCCCACGACCACCGTCTTCCACCGTCTTCCCGTCGTTCACACCGCCGATCAACGAGGCTGAATGAACCGGTTCCCTTGCCAGGCGGCGTTGGCCGCCGTGATGTGTTGCGTTGCGGCTCCCTTGTGCTTCGCCGCGACCCCTGAAGAAACCCGCCTGCTCGGCAGCGACCGGGAGGAGGCCCAGTTCCAGTCCTACATGCCGTTCGCCCGCACGCTGGCGGCGAGCGGCATCGTGCAGGGCTCGCTCGGTGCGTCGACCGAGGCGGCGGGCGTGCCGCCGGCGGCGATGCTCGAGGCGCTCGACGCGTTCGGCGCGGCGATCGACCTCGAGCGCGAGCTGCGCGACGGCGATCGCTTCTACGTCCGCTACGAGCGCACCTACACCGCCGAGGGCAACCCGGTCGGCGTCGGCCGCGTGCTGTGGGCCGAGCTGCGCACCGAGGCCAAGGGCACGCTCGCCATCCACCGCTTCCGGCCGCTCAAGGCGAGCGTCGATTCGTTCTGGCTGTCGACCGGCCAGGCGGCGACGCCGCCCGGCATCCGCCTGCCGCTCGAGACCATCACCGTGTCGTCGGGCTTCGGCATGCGCGCCGATCCATTCGACCAGCCGATCCGCGGGATCGGCGCGCCGATCCGCGGATTCGGCGGCAAGCCGGCGCCCGCCGCCACGGCGCCGGCCGGCAAGGCGATGGGGGCGCGGCCCGCCGGTGGTCCGCCGCCGCAGCCCAGCCCGCTCACCAATCCGGCGACGACGGTCAACGCGCCTCCGGCGACGACGGTCAACGCGCCGACCGCGGCCGGCCTGCAGGCCGGCCTCGCCGCGCCGGGCAGCGCCGCCTACCGCGGCTTCGCCCAGCGCCCATCGGTGATGATGATGCACGAGGGCGTCGATCTCGCCGCCGACCTCGGCACGCCGATCCATGCGGCGGGCGACGGCGTCGTCACCGGCGCCGAGCTGAAGGGCGGCTACGGCAACTGGATCGAGATCGAGCATGACGGCCTGCAGATGCCGCCGCCGCCGCTCGGCAAGCCGCAGCCCAAGCCGGACGCCAAGCCGGCCAAGGTCTCCACCGTCTACGGCCATCTCTCGGCTTTCGCCGACGGCATCGCGCCCGGCGCGCGGGTCAGGCAGGGCGAGGTGATCGGCTATGTCGGCTCGACCGGCCGCTCGACCGGCCCGCACCTGCATTTCGAGATCCTGCAGAACGGCCATCCGACCAACCCGATGATCAGCCAGGCGCTGCGGCCCGAGCAGCTCAAGGGCGGCGAGCTCGAGCGCTTGAAGAAGGTGATCTCCCGCGACCTCAGCGCGCGCCAGCACGAGGCGGGCTCGATCTAGCGGGACGATCGTCCCAAGCGGTCTGGGACGGTTCCGATGCCGATTCTACAAGGGTTTTAGCCCATCGTCCCAGAATTCCACCCCACCCCCCGTGTGGGACGGTCTGGGACGCCTGGGACGGTGAAACTGC
>VBAF01000252.1 GCA_005884705.1 Alphaproteobacteria bacterium | reverse complement strand
GAGGCCGATGCCGGCTGGGCGCCGCACTTCGCCTATCGCATGGATCACGCCTACAAGCGCCACCGCTACTGGATGAAGGGCAAGGAGCTCGAGCGCCTGCCGTCGGAGTATTTCCGCGACAACATCTCGCTCACCTTCCAGGACGACTGGACGGCCTTCCAGTTCGCCGATCGCCTCGGACCGAACCAGCTGATGTGGGCCAACGACTTCCCGCACAGCGATTCGACCTGGCCGTGGAGCCAGGACGTGATCAAGGAGCAGACCGGCCATCTCGATCCGGTGCTGAGGAAACGGATTCTCAGAGACAACGTGAAGGAGCTTTACAAACTCGCCGCGTAATCGCGCTGTCCAGAACGAATCAAGGTCTCGAACCCCATGCGCTTCAGCCTGTTCATGTACTGCACAGTCGGTCGGCGGGCGGAGCTCGAAGCGGGCATGGCAGGCCGCAATCCGGCGCTCTACCAGCGCATGCTGGACGAGATCGCCGAGTATGTGCGCTTCGCCGACGACGCGGGCTACTTCGGCTTCGGCCATCCCGAGCATCACCTGCAGATCGAAGGCTTCGAGATCTCCAACGATCCCAAGCTGATGTCGATGTGGCTCGGCCAGCATAGCAAGCGCTTGCGTGTCATCACCTGCGGCTTCGTCTCGACCACGCACAACCCCCTGCGCGTTGCCGAGGACATCGCCACCATGGACCACATGCTGGGCGGCCGCTTCGGCGTCGGCCTGGTGCGCGGCTACCAGGCGCGCTGGGTCGAGAACTTCAAGATCAGGAGCGAGCTCAACGCCGTTGGCCCGTGGAACAAGGACCAGCCGGCCGATACAGCCAACCGCGAGTATTTCGGCGAGTTCGTCGACATCGTGGTCAAGGCTCTGTCGAGCGAGACCTTCAGCCACCGCGGCAAGTACTGGAGCTTCCCGCCCGAGGGCATGGTCAATCCGCACGACCATCCGGTCTATGTGAAGTACGGCCAGGGCGTGGCACCCGACATGCGGGTGAACGAGATCGGCATCGCGCCGCGTCCCTTGCAGACGCCGCATCCGCCGCTCTATGGCGGCTTCGCCGCCTCGATGCGCACGGCATTGTTCTGGGCGAAGTACGGCGGCAAGCCGATCGTGCTCACCGACAATCTCAAGTTCTACGATCAGCTCTGCCGCGGCTACACCGAGGAGGCCGCCCGCCATGGCCGCGCCATCAGGAACGGCCAGCAGGCGGCGTGGGGCGGCATCTTCGTCTGCGCGCCGACCGACGCGGAAGCGCAGGAATGGGCCAAGGACATGATGTGGTTCTGGCAGAGCTGGGCCACGCCCTTCGGCCAGGGCGTGCCAGAGCTCTTGATCGGTTCGCCCGACACGATCAGCCGACGCCTCGACGAAGTGAAGAAACTGCTGCCCGACCAGGACGAGGTCGTGCTGCTGATCCCGCAGGGTCTGCACGATCGCCGACAGATCCTGACGTCGCTCGAGTTGATGGCAACCAAGGTGATGCCGCGCTTCGCCTGATCACCGCCGGGGACGCTGCACCGCGTTGAGCTCGGCGCGCGCCTGCTGCACGTCGCGGTCACGCGCGTCGATGTTTTCGGCCTGGTCGAGCAGGCGGTCGGCCGCCGCGTAGTCGTGTCGGGCGATCGCGGCGCGCGCCTGCGCCACCAGCGTGTCGACCCGCTGATTCTCGCGATCGCCCTGCAGGCGGGCGTTGGCGAGCTCGGCGCGCGCCTGCTGGATGGTACGGTCGCGCGCATCGATTTGTTCGGCCTGGACCAGCAGCCGGTCGGCGGCGGCGAAGTCGTGGCGCGCGATCGCCCCGCGCGCCTCGGCGACCAGCGTGTCGACCCGGCGATTGTCGCGGCCGGCCTGTCGCGCGGTGTTGAGCTCGCTGCGCGCCTGCAGAACGTCGCGGTCGCGCGCGTCGATCTGCTCGGCCTGGCCGAGCAGCCGGTCGGCGGCCACATAGTCGTGGCGGGCGATCGCCGCCCGCGCTTCGGCCACCAGGCCGTCGATGCGGCGGTCGCCGCGGTTGGCCTGACGCTCGGCATCGCGCAGATCGCGACGCGCGGCGCTTACCTCGGCCGATCGCGGATCGATCCGCTCGGCCTGGACGAGCGCGCGGTCGGCGGCGGCGAAATCGCCGCGCGTGATCGCCCGTCGGGCGTCGGCGACGAGCAGCTGCAGCTGGTTGAGCTGCGCTGTCGGAGGCGGCGGAGGCACCGGCGCGGGCTTCGGTGCTGTCGTCTGCGGCGCAGGCGCCGGTGCGGGAGCGGGCGGCGGTACGGGGACCGTCGCGGGCGCCGTCATCGTCGAAATGGTCGACGAATCGAACGCGCCGTTCTGTTTGGCGATGTAGAGGCCGCCGGCCACCACCACGGCACCCAGTGCCCCGATGATGCCGTAAAGCGCGCCGTTGCTGGCCATGCTGGTCTCCTTGTGGAGGAGCGAACGCAGCCGCCGCCTTGCGGTTCCGGACAAAATGAAAAGGGCCGGCGAACCGGCCCTTATCGATTGGCTTTTTGCTGATCAGCCCTGGTCGAGGAAGCTGCGCAGCATGCGCGAACGGCTGGGATGCTTGAGCTTGCGCAGCGCCTTGGCCTCGATCTGGCGGATGCGCTCGCGGGTCACCGAGAACTGCTGGCCGACCTCTTCCAGCGTATGGTCGGTATTCATGCCGATGCCGAAGCGCATGCGCAGCACACGCTCCTCACGCGGCGTCAGCGTGGCCAGCACCCGCGTGGTGCTTTCGCGTAGGTTGCCCTGGATGGCGGCTTCCAGCGGGATGACCGCGTTCGGATCCTGGATGAAGTCGCCGAGATGCGAATCCTCCTCGTCGCCGATCGGCGTCTCGAGGCTGATCGGCTCCTTGGCGATCTTCAGCACCTTGCGCACCTTTTCGAGCGGCATGCCGAGCTTCTCGGCGAGCTCCTCGGGCTGCGGCTCGCGGCCGATCTCGTGCAGCATCTGACGGCTGGTGCGGACCAGCTTGTTGATGGTCTCGATCATGTGCACCGGGATGCGGATGGTGCGCGCCTGGTCGGCGATCGAGCGGGTGATGGCTTGGCGGATCCACCACGTGGCGTAGGTCGAGAACTTGTAGCCGCGGCGGTACTCGAACTTGTCGACCGCCTTCATCAGGCCGATGTTGCCTTCCTGGATGAGATCCAGGAACTGCAGGCCGCGGTTGGTGTATTTCTTGGCGATCGAGATCACCAGGCGCAGGTTGGCCTCGATCATCTCCTTCTTGGCCCGCATCATCTCGCGCTCGCCGTCCTGCACGGTCTTGACCATGCGGCGGTACTCGAAGATCGGTGCGCCGGCGAGGTCGGAGATCGTCTTGATCTCGGCCCGCACCTTCTCGACGTCGATCGCCTTCTTCTTGGCGAAGTCCTTCCAGCCCCGGCCCGAGAGCTTGCTCATCTTGTCGAGCCAGTTCGGGTCGATTTCGTGCGTCAGGTAGTTGTCGAGGAAGTCCTGGCGCGGGATGCGGAAGCCCTCGGCGAGCCGCAGCAGCTTGCCTTCGTGCTGCATCAGCTTGCGGTTGAGGTCGTAGAGCTGAAGCTTGAGCTGTTCGATGCGGCCGGCATTGATATGCACAGTGCGCACCAGCTCGACGATCTTCTTGCGGTGCTTCTCGTAGCTCTTCTCGAACTCCGGGCTGGGCTTTTGGCCGCGGCTCAGGGTCGACAAGCGGCGGTTCTGCACCTTCGCCATCTCGCCATAGACCCTGTGGATCTTGGTGAGCGTGCGCAGCACCTCGGGCTTGAGCTTCTCCTCGAGCGCCGACAGCGACAGCGCGTTCTCGTCGTCGTCATCGCCGGCGGCTTCGGCGGTCTCGCCGCCCTCGGCGCCGGGCTGCGGCGCGACACGCACGACCGGCGGCTTGGGCATGACGGGACGCGGTATCGCCGGCACCGGCGGCGTGGCGCCGTTTGGGGGGACAGCGGCCGCTCCCTTGCCCTCGCCGGGCGCGCCGCCTTGGGTCGCCTCGAGGTCGATCACGTCGCGCAGCAGCATGCGGCCTTCGTTGATCGCATCGCGCCACGCCAGCAGCGCGGTGATGGTCATCGGGCTCTCGCAGATGCCGCCGATCATCTTGTCCTGGCCGGCCTCGATGCGCTTGGCGATCTCGATCTCGCCCTCGCGGCTCAGCAGTTCGACCGAGCCCATCTCGCGCAGGTACATGCGGACGGGATCGTCAGTGCGGCCGAGCTCCTCGTCCTCGCCGGTCGCCTCGGCGGCGACCACGGCGGTCTTGGCAGGCTCGGCCGGATTGGCGGCAGGCGCCTCTTCCTGTTCCTCGGCCTCGATCACGTTGACGCCGGCCTCCGACAGCATCGCCATGGTGTCCTCGATCTGCTCGGAGGACACTTCGTCGGGCGGCAGGGCGGCGTTCAGCTCGTCATAGGTGACATAGCCGCGCTCCTTGCCCTTCTGGACGAGCTTCTTCAGCTCCGCTCCGAGGGTATCGAGCAGGGGGGCGTCGGGGCCGTCCTCGCGGGCGTCGTTGGTATCGGTTTGAGCGGCGGTAGCGGTTTTTGTCGCCATTTCTTTTTTCCTTGGGACTGCGACGTACAAAATATCCCCTCGCCGGCCAGAGCAGGGCCGTTTGAAGGCTGCGAGAAGGGAATGCGGGGGGCGGACCCGCGAAGTTACCCTTCCATTATATGGGGTATAAACGCAAGCTGCGATAGGGTTTGCCGGAGGAAAATGCGCAGACCGGCTATCCGGTTTCGGATGCCGCGACCTCCTGGTGATGCCGCCGGGCGGCCAGGAACTGCTGCCAGTTCTCCTCGGTCCCCTGGGCGGTGAAGGCCTGCTCGGCTTCGCGCAACTGGGCCTCGGCTGCCTTTCTTTTGACCAAATGCCCGGCGATCCGACGCCAGCGGTCGATCCAGGCCTCGTTCTCCTTCTCGCGAAACAATTCCCGGGCCTTGGCGCGCGCCATTTGGGCGAGCCGATCCAGGCCGTGTCGTTGCAGATGCTGCGCGAGCAGCCGTTCTTCAAGGGGTTCGCCCATGGCGTCTTCTGCCGCAGGGTCGACGCCCGAGGGCGTCTCGGCGAGGAAATCCAGCAGCGCGCTCTCCAACCGCCGCAGCTCGGGATTGACGATCTCGAGGGGCCGCAGCTCGTCGGCCACGACGTGGAGCAGGGCCGGGCGCTCGATCAGGGCGCCCAGCAACGCCCGCTCGGACCGCGAGCTGTCGAGGTCCGTCCCGGCCGGCCGCGCCGCCGTGCCGGCAGCGAAAGGTGCCGGCGGCTCCAGCCCCATGCCGCGGAATGGCGGCCGGCGCCCGGCCTGCCATCGGCCCGAGGCCTGCGGCCGGTAGGCTTTGTCAAGCCGCTGGCGGATCTCGGTGCGGTAATAGTCGCGCACCGCGCTG
>VBAF01000619.1:951-3224 GCA_005884705.1 Alphaproteobacteria bacterium | reverse complement strand
GCCAGGGCGTCACCATGTTCACCGAGGAAATGCCTTGGCTGAAAGGCGAGGACCTCGACTGGGTGATGGGCCGCGGCGTCTGCGACTGGATCGGCTGGAAACTTTGACCCCGGCAGAAGCGTAGATTCCTACAGCGTTCAGGAGGAATCATGCTTGGAGAGAAGAAGACGTTGCCGTTCTGGCGCCGGCGCCGGCCGAATTTCCTGACCCTGGAACGAGCCGTGACGCCCGAGAGCATGCGCGTGGAACGTCACACCGACACCGCACATGCCGTGATCGAGCAGAGGGCCGCGCAGCGCCGCTTCGAGGAGTCGAAGGGCAAGATCCATCCGCCGACTTGACGGTCGTCAGAGCTTGCGCATCACGGTCTGCGAGCCGCCACCCCAGATCGGCAGGTAGCTCATCTTGTAGCCGGCGCCGCCGGTGACGATGGGATGGATCGCCTCGGGCGCGCGGGCGATGCCGTCGCCCTGCTCGAAGACGTAGCGCTGGATGCGGGCGATGTCCCAGCCGTCGTGCCGCGCAATCTTCTCGGCCATCTCGAGCGGCAGCAGGAAGACCTGCTCGCCGCGCTCGTTGCGGCGGCTCATGCTCGACATCACCAGCGCTGCCTTCATGCCGGCGACGATGGGGGACAGAATCGCCTCGGGCGTGGCGCCTTCGCCGTCGCCCGGCAGCACTTCGGCGGTGCCCGAGATGCCCATCACCGTGATCGCGCTCGCATCCTTGCCCATCCCCTGGCGCTCGGTGAGGGTCGGGAAGGGCCCGTCATGGCGCTCGGCGAAGCACAGCGTGTATTTGCCGGGCTGGCCCATGGTCGCCATGTCGCCGGTGTCGGAGCGTGCGCCGCCGATGTTGCGGATGCAGAGCTGCAGGGCGCGGCCGATGCTGGCATTGGCGCGGTTGCCGGGCCCCAGGCAGTTGGTGGCCGCGTTGATTCCGAGCTGGCGCGCAATCGGCCCGTGCACGCAGAGCGCCACGCAGGCGGTGCCGGTCGTCGTTGCGATGCCCAGCAAATTGAAGTCAGGCTCGAGTGTGGCTTCGGCCGCGGTCAGGACCACCGGCAGCTCGGCCGGCCGGGCGCCTGCGATCACACATTGATAGGCGACCGACTCCGCCGTGATGTCACCGAACATCGGCGGCATCATGCCCTTGGAGTCGCTGCGATGGGCGGTGCCCGCGATCATCGCCTCGAGGCGCCGCCGGGTCGGCGGCACCAGCGGCAGGCCGTCGCCCAGCTCGGCGTCGGTCAGGATCTGCTGCGCGGCTTCCCAGGCGGTCGTCTCATCGACGACCGGCCAGCCGCACCAGTCGCTCATCGGGCGATGCGCACCGAGGCGACGGTCGTGCCGCCGAACGACGGGACGAAGGCCGAGTGCTTGCCCGGTCCGCCCGCCACGGTGATGTGAAAGTCGTCCGGCGATCGGCCGATATGGAGGTAATCGCCGACCGGCTTGTGCCCGGTGCTCTGGTAGGTGTCGATTCTCCTGCGAGACCCGCGAGATGTGGACGCGCGAGCGCTTCCACAACTCCTCGCGGATGCTGCCGATCGTGTAGCCGTCGCGTTTGAGAGTCGCGGCGTGCTCCGGCCCAATGATGACGAAACTCGGTCCCTTGCCGTAGATCGTGTTGGCGCCCGGGGTCGCCATGCCGCCTGCGAAGGTGGTCAGGAGGCCATCGCCGGTGGTCGAGCCGTGGTCGTTGAGGTTGTGCGGGCCTTCGCCCGACATCACCGTCACCACGTTGTCGCTGGGCGCGAAGCCGCGCTGGACGTGATAGGGCGTCCAGGGATTCTCCTCCTCGTTCTCGCCGAAGCAGAAGGTGAACTTGGCCGGATTACCCTGGGTCGAGCGGTCCATCTCGCCCGGCTTGGCGCCGGCGACGTTGAGCAGCATCAGCCCGAGCGCCCGGCCGATCGTGGCATTGGCCTGCCAGCCCTGGCCGAAGCAGTTGGAGCCGCAGTTGATGTCGAGCTCCTTGCGGATCGGCCCGCTCACCATGACCATCGGCGCGCAGGAGTGCGTCGTGGCCAGCGTGCCGTGCAGATTGTACTCGGGGTCGAGCACGCCGCGCATCGCTGCGGTCGCGACCGGGAAGTACTCGGGCTTGCAGCCGGCCATGACGGCGTTGGCCGCGAGGGCCTGCACTGTCGGGATGACCTGGCGCGGCGGCACGGCGGGGTAGGGACGGTTGTCGCCTCGCACCGTGTCGACGAACTTCGCGACCTTGTCCTCGGTCGGGATGTAGAGCGGCATGCCGTCGCTCCAGCCCTG
>VBAF01000619.1:398-897 GCA_005884705.1 Alphaproteobacteria bacterium | reverse complement strand
GTTCGGCGATATCCTTCATTGCGTCGCCTCGGTCAGTCCCTTGGTGGCTGCTTCGATGCGCTCCCGGAGCTCGTCGGCATTGAGGCCGCCAACGGGATGCTTCACCACGATCAACCGCGGCTCGATCTTGCGGGCTTTCGCCTGGGCCAGGACGAGCGGCTTGAAAGTCTCAGTGGCGATCACGTAGGCCGTGATGCCGAGCTTCTCGAGTTCGATGCTGTCGTGGAAACTCCACGATGAACAGCTTCCTCAATCACCTAGGGCTAGCAGCGCGGCCTTGTAGTTCGCGGCGACCTCCTGGAGCAGTTCCTTAGGTGCCGGCTGGCTAGCGCTGTTCTTGGCCAGGAACTTGATGTTCTCGACCTGGCGGTGCGCGCTGAGCTTATCGCGAATGCCCCACAGCAGCTCACGCGCATTGGGTTTGGAGTTGGAGATGAGTGCGATCGCGTCGGTCTTCCAGTTGACGGGCTTCAGGGCGATTTTCTCGCCGCCGGCCGCG
>VBAF01000619.1:0-353 GCA_005884705.1 Alphaproteobacteria bacterium | reverse complement strand
CGAGGCTCGCGACGACTGACTGCGCCACCCGCTGGCCGTCGGCGATCGCCTCGGCGAGATAATAGCGTGCCCCGGCGCGGACGTCGCCTGCCGCGAACAGCGTCGGTATCGATGTGCGGCCCGCGGCGTCGACCACGACATGACCTGTCGGACCGCGCGCCAGCGTCGGCGACAGGAATTCCGTGGCCGGCCGCTGATCGACATAGACGAACACCGCGCTCGTCGGAACGTTCTTCCGCTCCCCAGCGACCTCGACAGTGACCGACTGCAATCCCTCTGTGCCTTCCAGGCCGACGATGCGCCCCTGCATGTGCCTGACCTCGTTCAGGCCGCGGCCCGGCGCGGTGTCGATC